>SVTB01000060.1 GCA_015064015.1 Oscillospiraceae bacterium
AAGGGCAGGGAAGCGAGGACGATGTCGACATGACCCCTGAGGAGCTTGCCGCCCGTGACGCCGCCCTCCGCGACGTGGCACAGGCCATGGCCGACGGTGCGCTCCCTCAGATGCAATCTAACGCCCTGGACGCAGGCTACGAATATATGTACGATTGCGTCAAGAGCAAAAAATCTCTGGTCTTCGCCAACTCCCGCGAGGAAACCGAATATCTCTGCGCCACCCTCCGTCAGATCGCAAAGAATCGTGGCGAGCCTGATGTGTTCCTCATTCACCATGGCAATCTGTCCGCCTCTCTTCGTGAGGAAGCCGAGGCCAAGATGAAGGACGAGGAGATGTTCGCCGTTACCTGCGCCACCGTCACCATGGAGCTTGGTATCGACATCGGACGGTTAGAGCGTGTCCTGCAAAGCCAAGCCCCCAACGCTGTCACCAGCTTCCTCCAAAGACTTGGCCGCTCGGGACGCCGTGGCGAGCCGCCTGAGATGATGATGGTATTCCGCGAGGAGGATCCCCTGCCCAACACGCCTCTACCCCAACTCATCCCGTGGGAGCTGCTGAGGGGCATCGCCATCATCCAACTCTATATCGAAGAACGTTTCATCGAGCCGCCGTGGCGCAAAAAAATGCCCATGAGCCTGCTGTTCCATCAGACCTTGTCCATCCTGGCCGCCTCGGGCGAGCTGACTCCCAAGCGATTGGCCGAGCGAGTCTTATCCTTGCCTCCATTCAGGGAGATCACCAAGGAGGACTATCGCACCCTCATGGTATCCATGTTAGAGCATGATTTCCTGGAAATGACCGAGGAAAAAGGCCTCATCGTGGGCATGGCGGGCGAACGGCTACTTAAGAGCTTCAAATTCTACGCTGTGTTCAAGGACACCGAGGATTTTACCGTTCGTGCGGGCTCGGACGAGATCGGAACCATCACCACCCCGCCCCCCGTGGGCGACCGCTTTGCTTTGGCAGGTCGCGTGTGGGAGGTGGAAGAGTTGGACCTCCAGCGCAAGCTCATCTACGTGAGGCAGGTGGATGGAAAGATGGAGGTCTCCTGGCCGGGTGACTTTGGGGAAATCCACACGAGGATTCTTCAGCGGATGCGCCGCGTTTTAGAGGAGGATACCGTTTATCCCTACCTCAAGCCCAACGCGCAGAAGCGCATTGAGGTGGCTCGCCACGTTGCCCGCAACACGGGAATGTTGAAGCATTCGTTGGTTTCCCTCGGAGGCTACTCCTGGTGCCTGTTCCCCTGGCTGGGAACGCGCTCTTTCCGCACGTTGAGAAAGTTCCTTGCCCGTAACGCGGGGATGTTCAAGATCAGCCATATTGAGTTTGAAGGCTGTTATTACATGACCTTCCGTATGGAGCGGGGAAATGACTACGATCTTATTTCCCATCTTCATGGTATCGCATCTACCGAGGGCATTGATTGCCGTGCCCTGGTGGAAAGCGGGGAGCTGCCCCTCTTTGAAAAGTACGATGAGTATGTCCCCGGAGAATTGCTCCGCGCTGCCTACGCGGCTGACAGGCTCCGTCCCGACGAGGCTGAAAAAAGGCTTTGCGAGATGCTAAATGAATACTAATAAAAAAATCCCTCCCGTCCGATGATGATATGGACAGGAGGGATTTTTCTATATATGCGTGGTGTCAAAAACGAGATCGCATCTGTTGGAAATATGGAAGGCTTCGAAATATGCTTCTTCCATGGGGATCCACCGATGTTTGAAGGCTTCAAGTCCGGCATCTCCGTTGCGAATCTTGATGCGTTCCAGTTGCTTTTCGGGTGACACCGTCAAAAACAGCCTCAAATCATAGAGCTCCCAAAGCTCGGGACAAAGTGCGTAAGAGCCCTCTACCAAAATCACATCGGATGCTGGTATGTTGATAGGATTACCCCAAGTCTGTTTTTGACAATCAAAAGGTACATAGGAAAAGGGGAGACCTGCTTTCAGGTGAGGAGCTACCTCCTCCGAAAAACGTTCTTTGTCTATGTTTCCACCGGGATGTGCCAATCGTTCGGGTGTGCGCATATGCGGACGGAGAAAGAAATGATCCATATGAATCACAGGACAGGAAAAGCAGGCAGATAATTCAGCTGAGAGCGTGGTTTTGCCCGAAGCACAGCGACCGTCAATCGCAATGACCAAGGGACGGGAAGAGGGAAGCAATTTCTGTATGCGAGGGAGAAGGATATCCACTATGGATTGTGTGGTCATGGCATCTCCTTTCCGCTATCACGTAAAGGTAGAATTCGCATCCGTTGCAGGGTCAGGATAACGGCAGGTATGAGAACAAGCTGAATGATAATACCCGGAACTGCGTTGAGTAATGCGCCTGCCCAAAAGGCCTCCCAACCAAAGCTTGTATGTGTCACCCCCAGGAGAATCATTTGCGTCAATCCCCAGACAAGCCGCCCTGAGATCATGCCGCACAGAAGGCTCACATAGACGGTGATCAAATTCTTTTTTGACACCATACCGTAGATCAATCCTGCGACCAATCCGTAAGTCATGAGTTCAAAGGACATGGCTGCTGCCGTTGGAAAAAGGAGGGGCATCCCGAAAATGAGGGAGCGGGTTATGGGAAGAACAAATCCCACAAAAGCACCGTATTTCCAACCGCATATCAGTCCGCAAAGAAATACGGGAAGGTGCATGGGGAGGAGCATATGACCGATCTCTCGGATTTGTCCTGTGGCAAAGGGTAATACATATCCCAAGGCCAAAAACAAACCCGAAAGTACCAATCGAAGGGTTGTTTGCCGTGTCCAAGAATGGCTTGCGGCAGATTTTATGTGAGACATATCAATCGTTTTCTTTCTTTTTCAATGCTACAGCGGCGGCACAGGCAGCGCCTAAAACAACGGCAGAAGCAGGCAGAAGAGAGCCGCATCCTTCGTTGTTTTCCACAGGTTGAGTAGCTGTAGGGGCTTGCGTTGCAGGTGCTTCGGTGACGATGGTATCCACAGAGGGCTCATCAGTTGCCGTGTCGGTGGGATTCTCGTCAACGGGGGAGGTCTCAGCAGGCTGCGTTTCGTTTTCGCCTCCAATGACAGGAGCGTCTGCGGTATTATCATCTTCGCGCATGACGATAACTGCCTCATAAGCGGGAACACTCAGGCTGATCTTGTTGCCGGAACCGCTCAGAATATTTCCGCTGTAAGGGAAATACAACGTATATGTACCGTCATAACCATCACGGAAAGTAACCGAAAGGGTAGCGGGAGAGGCGGTGGTGTTGGCAAAATAGGAAAGATCGTGGGTATCATCAGCAAAATCACCGTACAGGATTTCGGTCTTTGCTGCGCCCAGACAGCTACCGATGGACATGATGTTGTTACTCATGTTAGCTACGTCAATGCACATCTTGGGAATACGGTTGGACTTGTAGCTGGGCTGATCGTTCATGGAAGCCATAGCCGCGACCACGCGATCATCTCCCTTGCCGTCCAAAGATTTATCGGGCGTACCGTTAACGAAAACCACAGTACCTCCGGCCTTACAGAAGGCAGCCAGCTTTTCAGCCGCTTCGGCGGAAATATAGTCGGCATAGGCCAGGATCATCACGCGGTAAGCACCGTTACCAATAATGAGACGGCCATCGGTGGAAATCTCGGCAGAACAAATGCTCTCGTCATCAATGACGGTGTAAAGCACCTGAGCGGTCAAAAGCTGCTTGCACAGAGAAGCATAATCATTGTTCAGCTTCACGGCCTTGTCGGTCTCTTCTCCTTGGGCGGAGGAGTGGATGCTGTCGGCATCGTGCAGAGCCTGTATGGTAGCGATGGGGTAGAAGATACCTACGTCGCCGGTTTCCTTGGTATCGGCCAGCAAGGTGTTGAGACGGCCGATATAGTTGTTGAGCAGATTGATCTCATTTATGCGATAGTCGTTCTGGGGGTTGATCATGGTGTATTCGGTGGTGCCGAACAGACGGGTCAGAGTAGCGCCGCCGATAGAGGAGCCCATCACGTCCTTTGCAAATTCTTCAGTGAGGGCAGCGGAAGGATTGTATTCCAACATCACACGGTTGCGGCCCGCGTTCTTGGCACCAGAGGTGACGTAGCGCAAACCCATGTAGGTACCGATGTTGGAGTTGCTCATGAGGTGAGCAGGGTCAACCCACAAAATGTCAGCACCGGGAATGGTCATACCGCCGATGATCTGTAGGAAATTACCACCGTAAGTCTCTACGTGATCGTTCATATTTTCCTCAAAGAGCAGATGTCCCGAAGAATTCACACCATTTTTCTCGCACCATGCGGAAATTTGGTCAATGTAAGAAGCCTTGAACAGATCGGCTACCAAGGCGTAATACTGCATACGGGCGAGCTTGGAGGCATCATCGTCGCCATTGAAGATGGCGTGAATGGGGAGATCGTAACCATATGTTTCCTTGAAGAGAACATCCAGCCCGCCGGTCCAAACGGCATAATCCTCGCGGTCACGGTTGCCAAGCTGAGGCTCATCTGTGAAGAAAGCATCTACAATATTGAAATCATCGCCGAAGGCAGATTTGTAGTGCTCATGGGTCAGCTCAATAAAGCGAGCAACAGCGGCTTTGTTGAGCAGGTCTACGTCGCGGAGTTTTTCAAAGTTGGTGCGGTCTTCCTCGCCTTCAAAGGTGTATTGCAGGACGTATATATCCAACGACCACTTTCCGTTGGCGGTGACAGGCTCAAAAGTGTTGTCCTTGAGATCCAGGACGCGCTCGCCGTCGCTATCCTTCAATATAGCTTCCATGACACGGATCTCGCGCCCTTCCAGAGTATAGGAAACGGTTCCACCCTTACCCGTCAGAATTTTGTGCTTGATACCCGTGGCCTCGTATTCGTCATGGCCGTCCAGCACTTGACCATAGGCCTTACCACTGGGCCATTGGTATTCGTCGTAGATCCAGACGTTCATCTTTCTTTCCACGGCACTCATGTATACGCGCTTGAGAAGTTCAAATTCGGCTTCGTCCTTGAGATACTGCTGATTGAAATTGACATTGGACACGATACCGCCGAAGCCCTGTGCTTCAAACTGATTCAATTTGGTCTCAAAGGTAGAGGGATGAAAGCCGTAATCGACCCACAGGATCTTTTCAAAATTGTCGGGATGGGCAAAAGCCTCACCGCGCCAGAAAGAGGGAAAGTCGACGTCGGGCAGGAGATCGTCTGCGTTGAACTTGGGAGATTCGTAATGGGCAAAGGTCATGGCATCCTCCAGGTTATCGTAAAGTGCGTAGGCCTTGATTATATAGGAGGTGTTCACGGGACATTTGTTCTCGTACATATCAAGACGGAAATTGGTGTAAACACCGGTGATGTCTTTGTTATAGAACATCACCTTGGAGCGGTCGGTCAGGTCACAGATGAGAAGTTGCCAATCGTCAGTTCTTTGGTAATAGACGTTGTAGCAGGGATAATCACTGCCTGTATTGGTGGTGCGGAGGCGCACCTGCATGGGAAGATCCTGCTTGTTGGTCTTGACTAGAATGGCCATATAGTGAAGGTTGGCACTGTCTACGTCTCCCTCAGGAAGGGGCAGGTTGAAGTAAGGGTCGAAGCAACTGCCGGGATCGGTCTCGGCAAACTGGACCAGCATACCCTCGTCGATGCAGGACAGAGCTACGTTGTTGGCACCGGTACAGCCGTAGACGTTGTCGGGGTCGGTGAAGTCAATAACCACGGGAGCTTCGACATACTTGTCGCTACTATCAGCGGCCATGGCCACGGTGGTAAACAAAGCTGCCAGCAATAAAAGTGATATAGTGAGGATTAAAACGAGAGGATGGGCGCAGAGACGATTTTTGACATTTTTCATGGGGGGATCCTTTCTATGATGGATTTTGGAGACGTTATTTATTCTGCCGCATGATCTCAAAGCCAAGCACGGCGGCGGAGGCGGCAGAGGAAAGAGAGCCTCGGAAATTGCCCTTGTCGCTGTAACCGATACGGACGGTGAGATCCGAAAGCGCGGCAACTTTGGATGAAATGCCTCGTTTTTCACCGCCGATGACCAGGAGGAGAGGCAGGGTCAGGTCAGCCTCGTATAGGTCGATCGAATCACGGATACCCGCGCAGGCCACGCGGTAGCCTTTATTTTTAAAAAGCTGAGCTGCTTCGGCGGGATCAGAGATGGACATGGGCATTTTTTCCGAGGTGCCGGCAGAAGAGCGAGCTACAAGCCCGGCTACGCCCATCCAGTTGCGGGGAGGAAGGATCACACCGTCAGCTCCCGCCGCATACAGAGAGCGCACGGTGTATCCGAAATTGTAAGGATCTTCGATGCCATCCAGAAGAACGAAAAATCCTTTGTCGGGGATGCTTTCTGCCGTGTCCGCCAGAAGGGGAATGGTGCGGTCGGAGCAGACGGCTACGATGCCGCCGTGGGTTTTGCCCGAGGTCAAGTTGTCCAAATCCTCAGAGGGGACGGGCTGGATGCCAAATCCCAACTCTTCGGATTTGTGTTTAAGAAAGGCGAGTTCCCGTCCTTTTTTGGCCATGCGCTCCTTGTCTACGAAGATCATGCTGATCTTTCGGTCGTTAAAGGCGGCTATGGTGGGGTCAAGCACTGCCGATATGGCGGTCATGCCCTCGAAGAGATCAGGAGAGGGGGAGGGTTCGTATGTATCAGACATGAGACATCCTTTCATTCTCCGAAATGTCGGAGTAGGTCTATTTTCGAAAACGACATCATACAGTATTCATGAATCAAATTCTTATCCCGGGAGACAGAATCATGATCTATATCACGTCGGACAAAGAGAGGTGCATCCTCTTGGCCACCTATCTCGTGGAGCATAAAGCCACGGTACGTGCCACGGCCGCTCAATTCGGCATCAGTAAGAGTACCGTCCATAAAGACGTCACCCATACCTTGCGGTACGTAAATCGTGGGTTGTACAAGGAGGTGAAGGAGGTGCTGGATCGGAATAAAAATGAAAGACATCTTCGCGGAGGCGAAGCAACAAGGAGAAAGTATATGGCGGGAAATCAATAAAACAATAGGTAGCAGGCAGAGCCGCGGCGTGACCGAGCCGAAACGAAACCCCAAGGGAAACTTTTTTAAAAAGTTTCCCTTGATTGTATTTTCCGCACTCCTTAATCCACCACTCGGAAGGTTCGGCCGTTTTCGCCGGTTCCTGTCATATCCACGCAGAAGGCTACGGAGAAGGTGCCGTCACCATCGTTGTAGACCATGTAACCGTCATAGTCATGATAACTGGTGTCGTAGGCCACCCATGCGCCATCTATGTATTCCTCAATGGTGGGCTTTTCGTAGTCGGACAAGCCGTATACACGGATGGCAACGTTGTTGCTACCTCCTCGGATGGTAAACTCAGCCTTACCGTTGTCATCAAGCAGTACCTTAGGTATATAGGTATCTTGAATCTCTGTACCCTCCGTCACAGACAGGGTGTAGGGATTCAATACGGAATCCTCTCGCACGTTCAGCACGTTTGAGTTGTCGGTGGAAAGCTGGCTTCCCCAAGGCAGAAGGATCATCTTCAAGGTGATGGAGTCACCTGCCTTCAAGGTTACTTCGCCCAGATCAAGGGTTAGATCACCGAAGTTACGGTTGTCAAGATAAAAGTCACGGAGCATAAGACCGCCGGTGTAGGCTTCGCCGCCGATGATCGCCGAAAAATCCTTAACGATCAGAGCAAAATTCACGTAATCGTTGTTGTTGGGATCCGAGCAGGCGTGATATTCGTAATAAGGTGCCTCACTCCCCAGCTTGATGTAACGGTTTTCGGTGGTTCCCTTGACACATTCTAGAATCTGATGCTGATTATTTCCATCCAAATATCCAAGCTTGGAGAAATGCCACAAACGGCTGTGGAAACGGAACAGATAGAAGTCCTTGCGGAACTCCTTGAAGGTAATATCCTCGTTGATACGAATTTCGATCTCGTAGTAAGTGCGGTTTTCATCGGTGTGAGGCATTTCCACGTGACGGTAGGTGGCCTCAATGCGCCCGTCGGTGGCACAGTAATCCATGGTGACGTCAGCGTACACAGGGCCGTAGGAATCAATGTGATCCGTGCTGTTTTCCAGCTTGGAATTTTGTCGCTTGCTGTCGGTGAATTCCATCACGTTCAAGCCGCCCACGGCGGTGTGCTGGGGCTGAGAGGACCACAACGGTGCGGACATGGAGCGGAAATCGGGCAGGAGCCAGTGGTCACGCCCGTAAACGAAGGTGGGTGCGATACAGTTGGTCTCGGTTACACCCAAAGACAGATGATAATAGGGCGAAGTGAACTGCACCGAGGACAACTGCTTCAAGGGGAATTGTCCCCAATTTTGATAGAGATTGACAATGGTAAATTTTTTGGTCTCCCCGGCCCTTAAATACAATGGAATATAGGTACGACCATAGGAGGTGTCGCCGGGATCATAGGTAGATTCTTCATTTTCGCCTTGGAAGTTTTTGCAAACCTCAGCGGAGATGGGAAGAAGCTTGCCGTTTTCATCCAAAATCACAGCATTTTCCAAAGCACCCGAAATGGTTTGAGAATAGACATATATCTTTCGATCCAGCTCGTCGGATGTGATCTCGGGATGCACCTTGTAGTGCGTATCGGGATCGTTGTAGTAAGCGCCTACAAAGCCGTTACCGTTGATGAGGAACTGATAAGCGCCGCGCAATGCGTTGTATTGCAGGTACCCGCTGTTGGTGTCTTTTTTATGTACGCCGACGGTGGTCAGAGGATTGCGCTCGGCATCTGCCTCGTTTTGAAATGCTTCAAAGTTATGGTTTTCGTCGGTATAGATGCGTTGACCCATGTAAATATGGGTTCCCTTGGCAAACACGGTGGAAGGATCCACAGAAACTCGCTGGTCAACACGGAAAACACCGTTTTCATGAGTGACTTTGAGTTGACCTGAGCCTGCATCCTTGACCAGAATGATACCAAAGATACCGGCACGTTCAATGTCAAAACCGACGTATTCGGCGGTTTCCCAATCCACATCCTCGAGGAAATGATGGTAGCCGGTGGCATCCTTCACTAAGATATCCAATACCCGCTCTTCGGGGATATCAAAGTATTGGCCGTAGCCGTAAATGCCCGTGCAGTCAGAAACGCTGGCCACGAAATGCTGTACCGTGTTCAGCTTATCGGAATACAAGTAGAAGGTTTTGTCCAAGGTCATGGCCGACATAGGATTGTCGCGGTTTCTCGGACCGAAGCTGGCGCCCATCACATGAGCGTTGTAGAAGTAATAGCCCAACTCAAAGGTATTGGTGCGTGCTGTTTCAGCGCTGTCACCTACGCTGTAGATGGTCTCATTCTCACCTACAAGGTAGGTGTATCCGGTTTGTTTGACGTAAGGGATACCCTCCGGAGTGGTAATGGCGGCGAAGCAATGACTCTTCTTGTACATATCGTAGTAGAAAACAGCGTTCTGGTTGGCCAATTTCCATTTGGTACGGCCATTATCCAAAAATTCAGTATATACACCGTTTTCCAAAGATTTGGCATACGCCAACTGCTCAGCCCAAGCCCCTTCACCTAAGACCACTTCTTGAGCTTCGGAGGATAAAACGCTGATATCATCGGCGTGCAGAGGATAGTTGTAGCCCCCATCTGTTTTTTCAAGGTTTTGCTTGAAAGTTTCTAAAGCTCTTGCAAGCCCCGTCTCGGTGTTTGCAAGCAGCAGAATCCTTTCCTCGGTAACGGCACAAATCGATCCAAGATCTCCTATGGTTGCCAAGGTTTCGGCATAATCTCTGCCTTCATCAGTATAACCTACATGAATGGTAAAGGCGGTTTTAGAGGCCTCATTTTCGGGCAGAGCCTTTTCCAGACCCAGCGTTACGGCGAGGTCGTTGGCGGCTGTCTCTTCCCAAAGGGCAGAGAAGGACGGATAAACAACAGCAAGTTGATCCTTTTGAATGGATAAGGTTTCCGCCATGGGGGGATTTGTTTCATCTTCAGTTGGCACTTCCGTGTCATTTGAGATCCCCGGTTGGGTATCTTCCTGAGAGGTAGATGTGTCTCCTTGGGTTTCTTGGGGCTTTTCTTCGTTTTCGCGACAGGCCGCAAGACTTAACATGAGTGCCAAGCAAATAGCAGTTAGAGAGGTCTTTTTGAGTAGGTGAAAAAAGTTCATAGGATCCTCCGTAAGATCATAAAGGGTGAAATGACAAACGAGAAAAGGATTATTTGGCCTGTGATCCCACGCCCGTGCGGGTCCAATGCACCTGTGTCATGGAATCGAATGTGATGTGTGCGGAACCGCCCTTGAAATCTGTGTCCTTGGGAAGCTCTAAAAAATACAGCCGAATACAGGAAGTGCCGGAGGGATCGTGGTGCTCACCCTGAAAATATAAATCCTGGCTGTGTACAGAGCCGTCTGAAAGCGTGACCTCGGCTTTTCCGGTTTCCGGCGGTTCGATATAAGATATATGGGTATATCCAATGTCCTTTGTGTAGGAAAGCTCTACCCACCAGCGGCGAAGACCGCCTTTTTCTGAAGAGAGCGCATCGTCATCGTATCCGATATCAGAAATATAGACACGGTGATTGCCGACTTCATATAAGATCATACCCGAAATACTGTGAAGCCGCAGGGGAAGCGTTACTTCTGCGGAAGAACTCTCCAGCGGGGTTCCCGTGGGTGTGAAATTGTAGAGCTCTTCAAGATAGTAAGTGCAGTCTCCCCAAAGATATGGCCAAAATCCGATGTATTGCCCGATTAGGCCCACAACGGCAATGCACCACACGGTAATTATGATAGCCGTCAAAAGGTTTTTTTTTCTGCGGATACGGGTGTTGCGGGTATTCCGCTCCCTTCGGGGCTCGTTCTTGGGGGAGCGGGGAATCGTGCTTGTATCATGCTGACCATGTGTTTTTTCATCAATGATGGTTTGGCAAAATCCTGCAACCCCACCTTTGCCGAAAAGAGCAGTTGTCGGAGTTTCTGTCATTTGGGCCTCCGTGAGAAGCGTCTCGACTTGACCGAGCAGCTGCCAAAGCTCCGGATCGTTGGGCAAGCGGCGCATGAGATGGGTTGAGATGGCTTCCATGGCAAAGAAATATTCGCCTGTTAGAGCAAGGTTTCCCGAGGACCACTTGGATTCATCAGCCATAGAACCCCCTCATCTTCCGTACAAGCTGTTCAACTTGCGAAAATAGTTTTTATCAATGGAATCCAGTTGTGCTGAAGTGACACGGTATCGCCAGTTGCCTTCAGGACAGCCGGGAATGTTCATGCGGGTGTCGGCACCATAGCCCAGTACGTCCTGAATGGGCAGAATGGCGAGATTGGCCACCGAGGCAAACAGGGTGCGCATGACGGCACGATAGGCATCGGGGGTGTCCCAGTTTTCGGAGGTATAGCCACAGTAAGCCAGCACTTTACGGCGTGAGTCATCGTCCAGCTCCCAAATGAAGCCTAAGAGGGTGTTGTTGTCGTGGGTTCCCGTGTAGGCCACCGAGTTGGCAAGATAATTGTGGGGCAGATGGGTGTTTTGGGGGTTGCCGTCGAAGGCAAACTGAATGACGTGCATATTGGGAAAACCACTTTCCTTCACGAACTTTTCCAAGGCAGGAGTTGCTTCACCCAAATCCTCTGCCACGATGACAGCAGGCTGTCCTGTTACGGCCTCCATTTCGGCGGCTACCTCGTACATTCGTTTGATGAAAGGCTTGCCGGGCCCCTTCACCCAATGTCCCTCCTTGGCAGACTCGGCATCGGCAGGGATGCTCCAGTAAGATTCAAGGCCGCGGAAATGGTCGATACGCACGCCGTCAAAGAGGGTCAGCATATGAGCCATTCGGGTTGACCACCAAGCAAAATTGTCAGTCTCCATGCGTTTCCAGTCATAGAGTGGATTTCCCCAAAGCTGACCATCCTCCGAGAAATAGTCGGGGGGACAGCCGGCTACCGCTGTGGGACAGCCGTCCTTGTCAAGCTGGAACAAATCTCGGTTTGCCCAGACGTCGCAGGAATCGTAAGCTACGTAAATGGGCATATCACCCATGATCTTGATGCCCCGTTTGTTGGCGTAAGCGCGCACCGCCGACCATTGGGCCATGAAGGTGTACTGGATGAAGGCCCACGCGAAACGTTCGTTGTTGTCGGGCTCGGCCACTGTCCACTCATACCAAGGGGTGCCACCGTTGGCACGACGCAAAGCCATGAAATCGCAGAATTGAGAAAGCTCTTGATGCTTTTCGATATATGCCTCCACCTTTTCGCGCTCGAAGGGAGACACACGGTCAGCGGCCAAACGCAAAAGATCCATGCGGGTCTCGGCCAGCTTTTCGTATTCGCAGGCGTAGGGCTGATCTTCCTTGACAGCCGTCAGCTCATCGGCGGTCAGAAGACCGACCTTTTGCAGGGCGCGGAGATCAACGAAGTAGGGGTTTCCGCCGAAAGCCGAGTAGGACTTGTAGGGGGAGTTACATTCATCGGCCATGCAGAAGGGCAGTACCTGCCACCATGTAAAGCCGCAATCGGCAAGAAAATCAATGAATTCATAAGCCTCCTTTCCAAAACAGCCGATGGACTGACTTCCGGGAAGGGAGGTGACGTGCATCAGCACGCCGGAGGAACGGGGGAGGTTCATAGCGGTACCTTTCTAAATATTAGTATAAGTTCATTTATTGGGGGACAGCAACTCAAATCCGTGATGGATATGGTTTGATGGCCCTCTCGAGTTTTGAGTGTTGCATCAGCGGAAGAGCCACTAATGAGCTCCCTCAGCGGTAAGGATTTAATGCGCTTCAAACCAATTATCGCCCATGTGAGCCTCCACATCGAGAGGAACGGACAGGGTCACGGCACTTTCCATTTCTTCCTTAAGAAGCGTCAAAGCAGCCTCTGCACAATCCTTGTGGGCGTCCAAAATCAGCTCGTCGTGTACCTGTAAAATGAGCTTAGCATCCAGACCGCTCTCACTGAGCCGCTTGTGGACGCGGATCATGGCGAGCTTGATGATGTCGGCGGCTGTCCCTTGGATGGGAAAGTTCATAGCC
>SVTB01000061.1 GCA_015064015.1 Oscillospiraceae bacterium
TAGGAATATGACGTCCCATGAAGTTGTAGGTACCGGGCTCCAATTCAGGCTTCCACCAAAAAGCATCCACCATCATGAGTGTTTGCGTTCCCTGCTCTGTCGCGCGGTAAACGATAAAGAAACCGCCCAGATCCATCACACCCCACTTGCCCTCGGTGGCATCCCACGTATACCGAGCCATAACTTCAAAGGTCTCACGGTTGATGAGGCGGAACATGAGGGTTCGGGTGTTATCCTCGCGGGTTGCAAGACTGATCTCGGTGACGTGATATTCTCCCATATCCAGTAGATTGTCGGTGACCGGGCTGTAAAATGCCGTGGTTTTCACAGACTTGACCGACTTTTCCCACCCGAAACGAGGTGCTTTGGCGGCGATCTCGGCGGCGGGCGGGTCAATGTCCTCCATGGTCTCCTGCTCGAAGGTCAGGTCCTCGGTAGGTTGACTTCCCGCAGGCGTCACGTTTCCCGCGTTGAACCCCGCCCAGATGATGCCACCCATGACGCTGACAGCCACCAAGGCGCAGATAACGGCCACGCCCCAGCCGCTGTTGATGAATTGTGCGAAGCGTCCCTTTTGTCTCGGCGTGGGCAGTACCGCCGCAGACTTGTGGGCTTCGGGGATCTCGGCCTCGGCAATAAAGCGGTCGCTTAACCCGTCGAATTGTTCAAACAGATCAAGGCTTGTCATACGGCTCGTCATACAGAATACCCCCCTTCCGTGAGGATGACCCTCAGTTTTTCTCTCATACGGTACAGCCGTTGGGCAATGGTGTTGGGAGCAAGCCCGTAGGCCCCCGACAGCATCGACAGATCGTAGGCATAAAAATACCGTCCCACGAACAGCTTGCGGTCAAGCTCGGGCAGGCTCGCCACAAAGTCGTTGATGATGTATTTCAGATCCGTATCCTGCTCCACGGCGGGGAGACATTCCTCCAGCTCGGAGAGCGGGATCTCCAATCCGCTATCCCGCCGCTTGGCGTGACGTTTTCTATATCGGGAGATGGCAAAATTCCGCGTGATGTGGGCGAGATAGGTTTTCAGAGACGGCGGCCGTTTGGGCGGGATGGTGTGCCACAGCTTGAGGTAGGCATCGCTGATACACTCCTCGGCATCAGATTTGTTATGCAGAAGGTTCATAGCCAGAGACATACAAAAGCCGCCATATTGCTTGTCGGTGGCGCGGATGGCTTCCTCGTCACGGGCAAAATAGAGCTCAATGATCTCTTGGTCGCGGTCGTTCATAGATCGTCCTCCTTTTTGGGAGATAGGACACAGGCGTGTCCCTCTGTCTACTATAACGCAAAAAGATGGCCTCATATTATGCGCGGTGTAAAAATTTTATAAAAAATCGCCTTTTTTCGCGAAGGGCGAATGAGGCGATTTTTGTGAAGAAAAATTGTTGTTTATCGGGCTAAAGGGGTGCAGGGGCGGAGCCCCTGCACCTCACTTGGGAGGCCGGCGGTGTCGGGGGCGGCCTCGAGCGCCCTGACGCGCGGCGGAAGCCGCAAGAAGGTTTTTGAAAAACAAAATTGGTGTTGAAAAACCATATTGAAAACCAAATTTTTCTTGTAAAACAAGGAAGTTTTGCTCCGCAAAACAAATTTAATTTGATTCAGGGCGCTCAAGGCCGCCCCCGAAACCGCCGGCCGTTATCATAGGTTCTGGGGGCTTCGCCCCCAGAACCCCCTTTGCTCATTAGACACCCGAAAGATGCGGGAGTTCCCCCTTCAAACAACAATTTATCTATCCCTTGCCGTCAGGCTCGGTTTCCTCATAGAAATCCGTTTCAAACTCTGTGATCTCCCAAGTGCATTCATTCCACGTGACCTTCTCACATTTGATCTCGGCGGTATAGGCTTCCAATTCTTCCTTTGTGACCTTGCGATCACCGATGAAATATTCGGCGTTCTCGGTGCCGTCGTTGCAGATACGCCACAGGGTCCGCGCTTCATATCCCATCTCCGTCGCCACCAGTTTGTCCACGCCGTAGGAAGGTCCCGTGCGGTCAAAGGTATAGCTGAAGGCGCCGTCTACGTACAAATGGTTGTAGGATATCTCGGCGTGATCCAGGATCTTTTCGGCATCATAGTCAATAAAGAAAACCACGGAACGGTCATACGCGCTTTTTTGATCCCAAGCCAGTTCGACAACGACCTCTTTTGTGCCGTCCCCGTCCATGTCCATCACCGCGTAGCCTTCGGGTTGGTCTTGACGGTATTCCGGGACGGAGGCGTTGTATTCATCAAAATATGCCATGATCAAAGGTACGAATACTGCGGGGCAGGTGCCGTCGTTGCTTTTTGTTGGGACAGTCAAATCACCGATCCTGACGCTTTCTTCGCTCGGCTCAAAGGTATGGGTGCCATGGAGACTAAAGCCAAAGTAATTCGCGTCCACAGGGCAATCAATGGTGATCTGCCCTTCCCTCAACACATAGGTACCCTTGTAGATTTCACGGATGGCATCAAGCTGTCCGATCAGTATCCAAATGTGTCCGTCGGGATGAAATTTTACATGGAGGCGATGTCCCAACGCAAACTCACAGAAGGAGAGGTCAAGGGCGATGGGCGTTTCGGTCTCGACGATATTTACATTCAGACAAAAAGCGTAATCGTAGCCATATTTGTTTTTGCCCTCGGTGTGGGTGATACGCAAAGCAATATAATAGGTGTTGGGTTTCAGCAAATCAAGATTTTCGATGTGCTCAAAGGTATCGAGCACCTCCAACGGAGATTCGGTATCATACACATAGATCGCGTCCAAGGTGTAATTGTCGGGCATATGCAGTTGAATACCGTCGAGAGTGGTTAGAGTGGGGATGGGCGACACAGTAAACTCACCGTAAAAGCCCGCGCCGCAGGACATAGCAGTTTGGTTGCCCTTATGCACCTCGCTGTAACCAAAGAACGCCTCGGGAATCACGGTCTGCCCACCTGCCGTGAGATATACCTCGCCCGTGATGGCATCATTATGCCCCGGCGGCACGTCCCCCGCATGGAACCCCGCCCAGATGATGCCGCCCATGACGCTCACGGCCACCAAAGCGCAGACGATGGCCACGCCCCAGCCGCTGTTGACAAAGCGTGTCAGCCCGCCGTTTCGGGGAGCGCGTTTCTTCTCTGTGATGGCCTCAAAATAAGATTCCTCGGCCTCCAGCAGATACTCGGAGCGAATATCGCCCAAAGCCGCGGATATGGTCAAGCCTTGGATTCTCATAGCGTGTACCCCCTTTCATTCAAAAAAGCACGAAGCTTTTCTCTGGTACGCATGAGCCGCAGAGATACGGCGTTTTCACTGATGCGGAACGCTTTGGCCAGTCCCTTCACGGAGTGACTGTGCCAATAGCGCAGAATGAACAAGGTGCGTTCCTCTTTTTCCAAAAGGCTGAAAAATTCGTTGAACAGTTCGGTCAGCCTGCCGCTGTCCTCCTCCCTCATAGGAATACATTCCTCCAGCTCCGAGAGGGAGATCTCGTAATGCCGCCGACATTGGGCCCGGGTACGGCGGTATTTGTCCAAGGCGGCGTTTCGGGTGATCCTGCCGAAAAACAATCGAAGAATATTCGGGCGTTTGGGTGGTATCTCCTGCCATGCCTTGAGCCATGTGTCGTTGACACATTCCTCAGCGTCCGAAGTATCGTCCAGCACGTTCATGGCTATGGTATGACAATAGCTGCCGTATTTACGGGCTGATTCGGTAATGGCCTGCTCTTGCCGTGCGAAGTACAGCTCGATGATCTGCTCGTCTGTCATGGTAGCACTTCCTTTCCTTCAAATTCGTGCAGTTGATGGCTTACCTTATAAGACGCAAAAAACAGAGGAATCTTTCATTTTCTTAAACTTTTTTTCATTATAGCACCAATACTGCCCAAATGCAAGTGGGACATCTCTAAAACTCATCCTGTTTTAGAGATGCCCCTCGGGTTTTCTGTCAATGCTCGCAAGTGTGAATACAAATGAGATTTTTTTGTGCCGTTACATACTCCTGTTCATCATGGATATGGAAAACCCTTGATCATCACAGCAGGGTTAGGCTTTTCCGTACGGCTCACGATATTGTGATTGTCATGGCACGCAACGATAGCAAAGCCGATGACCAAAACAGGCCCCGCAGTGATCATCATATTGTGCAAAGGAGACGTTGGCTTTGCGCGATCGTACTTCTGATATATATTTCCGCAAGCGAAATGACCGCACATAGCACGGTGAAGGCGATATGATAAATATTTCGTGTTCTTTTATCCATCGCAATCTCCTCATCCTTTGCTGTAGACCCATTCCATCGTCTTGCCCGCATCCGTCACGCGCTCGTCTATGATGACGGATATCTCCTCGTATCGGTAGACGACCGAGCTGACAAGAAGGCCGTCCCGGCTATATTGCTCTATAGACAACAGATTGCCATGCTCGTCATACTTATAATAGATGTTGCGCTCATTTTCCTGCGGAGAAAATTGCTCGTCATAACGCTGGTAGCGATGCACCTTTGACAGAAGCTCCCCTTCATATGTGGAGTTATCTTCAAGATAAACCCCCTCACTACTATGAACGAATCTGATTTCCCGCCCTTGGTTGTCATATTCATAATAGCTGCTCGAAAGTTCCTCACCGTATTCATCCGTGGTAATGATGCTGACACATGTCCCTTGCTTGTCACACTGATACTTGGTGGTATAGGTAATACCACCTTCATAAACTCTGTATGAGTAACTGCCGTTCTCGCCATAGCTATATACCTTTAGACTTTTTATGGCATTTGCTTGAGGAGATTCAAGTCTCTGGGTCTGTACCCGTCCTTGATCATCATAGGTATAAGATGTAACTTGATAAACCTCACCCTCCGAACATCGTTCTTCTTTCAGAATTTGCCCGTTTTCGTTATTGGTATAATAGATCGCATTTATATCGACGTCGGTCACCTTCGAAATGAGCCACCCTGCCTCGTCGTATGTATAGACGACTGTGTGTTCATCATTTCGGTTTTCCTCTACCAAACGAAAATTTTCGTCGTATACGCGCTTTAGAAACTTACCATCCTCACTCGCCCACACGTTCCGTCCGTATTCATCGTACTCATAGATAAAAACGGTTCCTCCTACTTTTTTGTACGTCAAGACCCATATCTTTTTGGTGGGAACAGGCGGTTCTGTCTCAATCTCAGACACAAATTCGCCATCGGAAGTCACACCCGCAGGCGGCACATCTCCCGCATGGAACCCCGCCCAGATGATGCCGCCCATGACGCTCACGGCCACCAAAGCGCAGATGATGGCCACGCCCCAGCCGCTGTTCATGAAGCGGCTGAACACAGAAGGGCCGCGCTCTCTTTTGCGGACGGGGGCCGTCAAAAAGCAAGCATCCAGCTCCGCGTCGCGGATGTAATCTTCCCGAATGTCGGTCAGGGTCTCAAAAACCGTGATGCCCTTCATAGACGGTAGCCCTCCTTTTCCAAATAATTTTTCAGCTTCTCCCGTGTACGCATGATGCGAAGATTAACGGCGTTGCGGGTCATGCCATAGGCCGCTGCCAAGGCTTCCGGCGTATAGGCGTACCAATAACGCCCCACGAACAGACGACGCTCCAAATTATCCAAGGTACCCAGAAAATTATCCAAAAGCATACGAAGCTCCGGGGTACTATCCTCAGGCATGGGAATACAGGCTTCCAACTCAGAAAGCGCGATCTCTATATGCGCCCGTTTCTTTCGGTGGGAGGCGCGGTAGCGGGATATGGCTAAATTTCTCGTAATCTTACCGAGGAACAACTTGAGTGAGTCGGGACGCTTGGGCGGGATGCTTTGCCATGTCCTCAGCCAAGTGTCGTTGACACATTCCTCTATGTCTGCCGGATTGCCAAGAATCTGCCCCGCAATGCTTTGGCAATAGGAGCCGTAGGCTTTATCTGTTTCCACGATGGCCTGCTCGTCACGGGCAAAATACAACTCAACGATCTCGCTGTCTCGCATAAGGTCACCTCCTTTGATATGTTTTTTCAGTCCACATACATTATAACGCTTTTTTATGGCCTCGGATTTCATATTTTGTAAAAAAAGAAGAAAAAATCCCCCTCTTTTCAAAGAAGGGGATGTATGTGTCATATGTACCGCTTTCGCGGTTGTGTCAAGCGGCGGTTTCTTCGACGATAAAGTGCTCCAGCGCCTTGATGAGTGCCTCGGCATTGTCGTTGTGGTAGGTCAACTTAATGGGCTTACGCAGGTCCAGGCTGAAAATACCCAACAGGGATTTGCCATCTACCTTGTAGCGGCCGGATTCCAGATCCACCTCGCCGTCGTAGGCTACCAAGGTGTTGACCAGGGTGTAAACATCATTGATTGCGTGCAATTTGATATAGAAAGACTTCATGCTTTCCTCCTTTCTGTCGGGCTTTGCCGACGGGTCGGTTTCGTCTTGACCGGGAGTCCCTTCCCGTGTCTCCGACCTGTATTTTTTCCTTTTGGACACCCACATTATACTTCTTTTTCAAAAATAAAGCAAGCCCCAAAATGGACAAACTTCACATTTTTAAGCCAAGGCAAAACAGCAAGTTGCACAAAAGAGAAGCTCTTGAATTGTGCAAAAAGTCTATTGATATGTAGAATTGTCGCTTCTTGCTGGAAAATCTGTGCAGTTTTCCACAATCCGAGCTGTGGAAAAGTGGAAAACTCTTATGAGGCAAGGATAATTCGCATTTTTCGATAATTATCGCATTTCGGGAGTCTCACCCCGTTGTTTTTGGGGGCATATAATGATACTGAAAACTGCCGAAAGGAAGGCGAACATATGAAGATCGTACTACTGCGCTCCCCGGGATTTTTGACACCGCTGTTGCGCCGTGTTTTTAAGATTCCCAAGAACAAAAAGCGCTCCGGATGATTCCAAACTCGGATAAGCCTCACGCCCGCCGGGCGTGAGGCTTGTGCATTTAGAGTTCTTTACAGAATTAGAATTTGCAGGTTGTATAGGCAGTTTTTGTCAGTTTTTTTGTGGAATAAGCACGGTTTTCGTCAAAACTTATTCACGAATTTGTAAAATATCCAACTGGATATTTTAGAAAAATTGTATTATAATATACTGTATATTGCCATATCCCTCGGCATTCATATGTCGGGGCAACTTTTGGTTATACGGGCCGTCTCTTTACCCAAGTATCTTATATTTTAAATCAAAAGAGCGTGTCTCACAGCAACTAACGAAACGAGGAATACACTCATGACCAACGTGAAACCCACCGCGGCGCAGATCAAGGAAAATTTGGACATTAAGCTGGCCAGATATTTCGGTTGCACCGCTGCCGAGGCCTCCAAAGATCAAATGTACAAGGCCACGGCTATGACCATCCGTGACATACTTGCCGAAAAGCGCGGCGCCTTTAAGAAAAAGGTCAATCAGACCGGTGCCAAGCGCGTTTACTATATGTGTATGGAATTTCTTTTGGGTCGCTCCCTGAAGACCAATCTCTGCAATCTGGGCCTTGACGAGGAATACAAAAAGGCCTTGGCGGACATGGGCTTTGAACTGGACGATCTTTACAACTGCGAACCCGACGCGGGCCTCGGTAACGGCGGTCTCGGCCGTCTCGCCGCCTGCTTTATGGACTCTCTTTCCTCTTTGGATTATCCCGCTACCGGCTTCTCTCTGTGCTATGAATACGGTCTTTTCAAACAAATGATCGTAGACGGCCTGCAGGTAGAATTGCCCGACGTATGGCTTCCCGGCGGCGAGGTCTGGCTTGTACCCCGAACTGACCGTTCCTTCAAGGTTCGCTTTGGCGGCCGTGTCCGTGAGGAATGGAAACCCTCGGGTCACTGCGAGATCATCTACGAGGATACCGAAGAGATCGAGGCTGTTCCCTACGATATGATGATTTCAGGTGCCGACTCCCAGGCCGTGAGCCGTCTCCGTCTATGGCGTGCAAGAGACATTCAAAACTTCAACATGAGACTATTCACCCAGGGTCAATATGCCCGCGCACAGCAGGAAGCCACCAACGCAGCTTCCATCACCAAGGTGCTCTACCCCTCCGACAATCACACAGAGGGTAAGCTGCTCCGCCTGACCCAGCAGTATTTCCTGTGCTCCGCATCTGTGCAGTCGATCATCCGCGATCACATGGCCGTTTACGGTACGCTGGATAATTTGGCAGAGAAGGTGGCCATCCACCTGAATGATACTCATCCCACCCTCTGTATCCCCGAGCTGATGCGCATCCTGGTGGACGAGTATTTTTATCCTTGGGATGTGGCGTGGCACATGGTCACCCGCATCTGCTCCTACACCAACCACACCGTGCTCCCCGAGGCTTTGGAGACATGGAACGAGGATCTGTTCCGCTTAAAGCTCCCCAGAATTCATGCTATCATCAAGGAGATCAACGAGCGCTTCTGCCGCGAGGCTTGGCAGACCTTCCCCGGCAACTGGCAGAAAATTTCCGCCATGAGCGTTGTAGGCTACGGTCAGGTACGCATGGCCAATTTGGCTGTCATCGGCTCTCACTCCGTCAACGGTGTATCCAAGCTGCACTCCAACATTCTCAAGAAGTCTGTCTTCAATGATTTCTTCCGTCTCTATCCCGAGAGATTTGATAATGTCACCAACGGTATCGCTCACCGCCGTTGGCTGTGCTACTCCAACCCCGAGCTGGCAAAGCTTTTGGATGAAACCATCGGCACAGGCTACCGCCACAACCCTGTGGAGCTGGCGGAGTTTGCAAAGTTTGCCGATAACGATGAGATCCTGGAGCGTTTCCGTGCCATCAAGCACAACAATAAAATTTCCTTTGCCAATCATCTCTACCGCAAGTCGGGACAGAAGCTGGATACCCACGCCGTGTTCGACGTGCAGATCAAGCGTCTCCACGAGTACAAGCGTCAGCTTCTCAACGCCCTGAACATCATCGGTATCTTCCTTGATCTGAGAGACAACCCCAACCTGGATATCACTCCCCAGACCTATATTTTCGGTGCCAAGGCCGCGCCCGGTTATCATATGGCCAAGCGCATCATACAGCTCCTTTGCATGATTAGCAAGGAGATCGAGCGTCATCCCGCCATCCGCGAAAAGCTGAATTTGGTATTCCTGGAAAACTACGACGTCAGCACCGCCGAGGCTCTGATCCCTTCTGCCGATATTTCCGAGCAGATCTCTCTCGCAGGTAAAGAGGCCAGCGGTACGGGTTGCATGAAGCTTATGATGAACGGTGCCCTCACCATTGGTACGTTGGACGGTGCCAATGTGGAAATGCTGGCCGCCGCAGGCGAAGAGAATATGTTCATCTTTGGTCTCACCAGCAACGAAGTGGATGAACTGTGGGCTCGCGGCTACCATTCCACTGAATTCTACGCCAATAACGAGCGCTTGGCCCGCATCATCAACGCGCTGACCACAGGCTTTGGAGGCGAGTCCTTCGCAGATATCGCCACTTACCTTCTGGGCGGTCAGGGTATCGCAGATCCCTATATGTGCATGGCTGACTTTGAGTCTTATCGTCTGACCCACGAAAAGGCTATCAAGGCCTACGCGGACCGTCAGAGATGGACCCGCATGGCTCTCCTGAATACGGCCGCTTCCGGCCACTTCGCTGCCGACCGCTCCATCCGCGAGTACGCCGACAGATTCTGGAACATTAAGCCCGTGAAGTAAGGAGTACGCGAGGGGGAACTTTTGAAAAGTTCCCCCTTGACCTCACCGCGGTTCGATCACGCCACGGCTCTGACTGCCATCGGCAGTCATTCACTACCATGTCAACGCTTCTCTACCCTCAAAACTTTCAACCAAAGGATATTGGCGAAGTGATCAAGTGCTTTGGAGAAAAGAATTATTGATCTACTGAAGCGGATATCATTCTCCCGAAAGGAGACCCCTATGCTTCCCAAAATTTGCAATGACGGCACGGATCTGACCCGTGTCAAATTTTATAAATACGGCACGGGAGAAAACCAAGAAAAGGATCTCTCCACCCTTGGCGCCTTTCCCAAGGGGGAGGTTCTTCGCTTGAAGGTAACCTGCCCTCGCACCTTGGGTGTCACGGCTGTGGTGCTCCGCCTCAATCGTGATGGCGAAGGAGATACCGATACCCCCTTTACTTTCAGGGGCTCCTGTTTTGAGGATGGTCTTGATTGCTACGAGCTGACCTTGCCTACTGAACACCTCTGCGGCGACCGTCCCTCGGGACTGTTTTACTATGAGCTTTTATTTGTCAGAGGAGCAGACACGCTTTTTTCAAACAGCATCAACAATGTAGACTTCTCCCTATCCCATCATACGGCCAACCGATTTCGTCTTTTGATTCACGAAGCATCCTACTGCGTTCCTTCCTGGTTTGGCGCGGGCGTTATGTACCATGTTTTTGTAGATCGCTTTTTCTGTGGCAAAGGAGAAACAGACCTGCAGAAAGGCAGAGGCAGCCGTCCTGCCATTCTAAATCCCGATTGGGAGCACGGCATCCCCCAATACCCCGACTATCCCGGCGCACCGCTGGCCAACAATATGTTTTTTGGCGGCAATCTCTGGGGTGTGGCCGAAAAACTGGACTATCTGGAATCGTTGGGTGTTAAGGTTATCTACCTCAGCCCTATTTTCAAGGCTTATTCCAACCACAAGTACGACACGGGTGATTATATGACCGTAGACCCCGGGTTTGGCGGTGAGCCTGCTCTTCAAAATCTGTTGAGGAAAGCCGACGCAAAAGGTATCAAAGTCATCTTGGACGGTGTGTTCAACCATACGGGAGACGACAGCATTTATTTCAACCGCTACGGCACTTACACTACCGTGGGGGCGTATCAATCCGAGGACTCCCCTTATGCCGATTGGTATCATTTTCGCTCCTTCCCCGAAGAATTTGAGTCCTGGTGGGGCATTCCCATTCTGCCCAAGCTAAATTCCTCCGCCAAGGCCTGCCGCACTTATTTTACGGGGGCGGATGGTGTTTGCGCCCATTATGTCAACATGGGCATCGGCGGATGGCGACTGGACGTGGCCGATGAGTTGTCCGACCGTTTTCTGGACGAGCTTCGTGTATCCGTCAAGGCAGCTTCCCAAGGCGAGGCGGTGATCATTGGAGAAGTATGGGAGAACGCCGCAGACAAAATTGCCTACGGCTACCGCAGGCGTTATCTTCAGGGTAAGCAACTGGACAGCGTGATGAACTACCCTGTTCGAAACGGTATTCTATCCTTTGTCAAGGACGGTGATGCCCCTGCGCTTTATCATGTCCTGACCGAGCTCTATGCCTCCTACCCCCGCTCTGTATCGGATGCCCTCATGAATCTTTTGGGCACCCACGATACTCGCCGTATCCTGACGGTACTTGGCTCAGAGCCCGCAGATCTGGAGCGTCCCAATCACGAGTTGGCACACGCATCTCTATCCCCCAAGCAGCGAGCCAAGGCGCTGAAGCTGCTCCGCATGGCCGCTGCCTTGCAGTTTACCGTTTTTGGCATTCCTTCAATCTATTACGGTGACGAGGTGGGCATGGAGGGCTATCATGATCCCTTCTGCCGCCTCCCCTTCCCTTGGAAGGAATCCGAGGGCCAAGGCGCATTGGCCTACCGCACCGAGCTCTTGACTTTTTATCGCACTTTGGGCGAGCTGCGTAAATCCCCTGCTTTCCACGGTGGAGATTTCCGCGTGCTGTGTCACGGAGATCATCACATTGTTTATGAGCGCATATCGTCTGACGCTAAAGAGCGGTATGTGATCGCCGCGCACCGCGGAACCGGGGATATTGTTCTCCCCTTGCAGGGTGAGGGAGAGATCGTGCTATCTTCAGGCAACATCAAATATCGAAACGGCATACTGACACTGGGCGCCGACAGCGTATGTATCATTCAATAAGCGCGCCTATATGGAAAAAACCTACCGATTTTTTATCGGTAGGTTTTTCTTTGTATTACAGATCGTTACGGCAGACATCCTCAGGTGTTTCACGCTTGACAGCCACATAACTCTCGCCGCCCCTGACCATCACCACGGGAGGCTTGGGAACGCGGTTATAGTTGGAGGACATCGCGTAGTTGTAGGCGCCCGTAGTCAAAACAGCCACCAGATCCCCACGGGTTACGTCGACAGGAAGGGTCACATTCTCCTGGAGAATATCACCGCTTTCACAGCAACGGCCCACCACAGAACAGACAAAGGTATCACCGTCCTCAGCGTAGTTCTCAGAAGCGCGGTTTGCCAGCAGAACGGTGTAGGGAGAGCCGTATAGGGCGAAGCGAGGATTGTCGGTCATGCCGCCATCCACCGACACGTAATTCTTATAGCCCGGAATACGCTTGACGGTACCTGCGGTATAGAGCGTTAATCCCGCGTCGGCCACGATACTGCGGCCGGGCTCCATGCGCACCGCAGGGAGCTCCAATCCCATCTCGGCACATTTTTGCTTCATGGCGTGGGCTACCTCGTGTATATTGGCGGCGATATCAATTTCGGGATGAGACGGCAAATAACGAACACCATAACCGCCGCCCAAATCCAATTCGGGCGCGGTGTATCCATAGGTAGCCTTAATATGGGCGATGAATTCCAGCATGATATCAGAGGCGCGGAGGAACACATCGGAATCAAAGACCTGAGAGCCTACGTGACAATGGAAACCCATGAGCTTGACGTGGGGAAGCTTCAGCGCATAAGCGGTGATGGCCTCGGCTTGTCCTGTCTCAATGGCGGAGCCGAATTTGGAATCAACCTTGCCC
>SVTB01000062.1 GCA_015064015.1 Oscillospiraceae bacterium
GCGGAAAATCCACCACCTGCGCCAACGTAGGCTACAGCATGGTCACCGAGGGCAAGAAGGTTCTGCTCATCGACGGTGATATGCAGATGAACCTGACCCTGTCCTACTTCGACGAGGATGCGGCCCTGGGCTTTGCCGAGAGCGGTGAAAATCTTTACACCGCCATCAAAGGACAGAAAGAACTGACCCCTTACATCCGCCACACGGCCTACGAGGGACTGGATCTCATTCCCTCCTCCACTCTCATGAGCGGCATTGAGGTGGACCTCTTCACCATGTGGCAAAGAGAATTTATCCTGAAACAGGGGCTTGCCAAGATCAAGGAAGCCGAGATCTACGACTACATCCTCATCGACGCGCCCCCCACCTTGGGGTGCTGGGTCATGAACATCATGTGCGCCTCTGACTTCCTCGTAATTCCCGTGGAGGCCTCCCCTTGGGGTCTCTTTGGTATCGCCAATCTCTTTGAGTTCTATGAAAAGCTCCAGAGACTTGCCCCCGATCTCTCCATCATGGGCATCGTGGTCACCAAAGCCAACGAAAGAAAGAACCAGTTCAAGCAGGCCATGGAGGTGCTGGGATCCCTCGAAAACGTCCGTCTGTTTGAAAGCTATATCCGCATCGACTCCACCATCGAATGGTCCCAGGAAAACAGTCTGCCCGTCATGGCTTACAAAAAGTCCAGCCGTGCCGCCCAGGAATATCTTGAACTCACCAAGGAGGTTATGAATTATGCCCATCGGTAAGGACAGCATCCAGAAAAGAGTGGCTAAGGCCACCGAAGCAACACCCGTGGAAGAAGTAAAGGCCGAGGTTGCCGCGCCCGCTGAAAAGCCCGCTGCCAAAAAAGCCACCGCAACAAAGAACGCCTCCACAGCCACCAAGAAAACGACAACGACGACAACCGCGAAGAAGGCACCCGTGAAGAAGCCCGCCGCCCCCAAGGCAACGGCTCCTAAGGAAGACAAACCCGTTGAAGCCTCCCCCGCTACCGCCGTTCTGTCCAACGTGGCGCCCGAGACTGTCGCCGCTGTCATTGGCCACGACGAAAAGAAGCCTTCGGATAAGGTGAAGATCGGCCAAAAAATGCCGACACATCTGCTGTAATCGAAAATGCCGTTGATCGAAAGACCAGCGGCATTTTTTGGTTTGATGAGATATATCTTTTAAATTTTGGGGTTGTCGGGGTGATATCCATATTCCAACACCTTCTCCGAAGGAGAAGACCGGTTTGGTAAATCACAATCTGAACGTGAACTTTTTATTTGAATTTTTATCAAAAAAGAAGAAAGATTCTCCTTTTTCGCGTGTCTTAATAAGTGAAAGGGATCTCTGAACAAATTCGCTTATATGAAAGGAGGACGGCATGAACGATCAACAAATCATCATCTTGTATTTTGCCAGAGACGAGCAGGCCATCGTCGAGACAGAACGAAAATACAGCGGTCTTTGCCGAAGTGTGGCTATGAACATTCTGGCCAGCACTCCCGACACCGAGGAAGTTCTCAACGACACCTGGCTCAAGGCATGGGACAGCATCCCGCCCGCGCATCCCGCCAAGCTGTCGGCCTTTCTGGCAAAGATTACCCGCAACCTCTCCCTCAACCGCCGCCGCATGCGGCTCTCCCGGGTGAGCGAGGTCAGCATGGAGGAATTAGCCGATACCATTGCCGCCGACGAGAATCGCGCCGAGGAGCTGATAACCCATATCAACACGTTTTTGGGCACGCTTTCCTCCCTGGACAGAGATATTTTTGTGGGGCGATATTTCTACGCTTGCTCGGTCAACCGTATGGCCGCCAAGCTGGGATTAACCCCCAACGCCGTGTCCCTGCGTTTGCGTAAAATACGGGAACAGCTCCGCATCTATCTTGAAAAGGAGGGCTTTCATCCATGAAAATGAAGGGGAAAGATTTATTTGCCCTCATAGGCAAGCTGGACGACCGCTACGTTGCCGCCGCCTCCTATCTGGCTGAGGGCGGTGAGGACGAAATATACGAAAGCCCCGCCCGCCGCCGCGCCGCTGCATTTTTCCAGAGCGGCTGGTTCGTGGCCATCCTCTGCGCCGTGGTATCCCTCAGCGTGGTCAGTGCCATCATATGGGCGGGACAGCAGGGGCCTTGGACGCCGCCCGCGATGACGCAGGACGGGCAGTTAACCGAAGAAGAGGCAGAGACAGAGTTTCTTCTTGAACACCACGAGAACGTAAAGGTCGAAACCGAGCAAGAGACCACCGATGACGGTGCCCACCGTCAAAAAGTCACGCTCACCATCCTTAATTGCACAAATCAGCCCTATGATCTTGTCTTTTATGTGACCCCGTACCCCAAATATGAGTATCATCACATTTGCAACCCACCGCGTTGCCCGGCGTGCGACAAAAACGGAGAGGGCGAACACGGTGAGCAAACATCCGAATCGGGGATAAATGACGGTCTTGACATTCATCTTCATGCAAATTGGGCATGTTTCTCCGATAATTGCAGAACTCAGATCGGTTGGTATTACAAGATATCCGAGATCCAACTGCCAAGTGACCAGCATTATTTGCCCCTTGATGATCCATCTTCTCCATCCTTTGGAAAAAAATATTATTATCGTTCCTTCAAAAGCATTCAGGAGGCTATAGACTTTGCCTGCAAGATGATCACCGGGCCCGTCCATACAGAGTACGTCGAGCACGAAGCGGTGAAGCCCACTTGCCTCGAAAACGGGCACAACGGAAAAATGATTTGCCACGCTTGTGACAAGGTGTTCATGGATCTAGGACAACATTTGGCAACGGGACACAAATTAGTAAACAACCAATGTTCTGTCTGTGGCATTGTAGCAGGAGAAGGCCTGCTCTTTGTGCCCTACGGCAACGGCACCTGCTATATCGCGGGCTTTGCCGAGGATGCCTCCGACAGAACGCAGGCCGTCATCCCACCATACACTCCCAACGGTGACCGGGTCGTTGCCATTTCCGAAGGTGCTTTTGCCGGTTGTGACGATCTGATCTGCGTACAGATTCCCTACACCATCAGACGCATCGAAGCCAACGCCTTTACGGATTGCCCCAATCTTCCCGTGCTGTATGTCAATATGAGTCGTGGCAACTGGCGGATCGACGTTGTTAAAATCGCCGGATGGTGTGACGAAAGCCTGAAGCTCAACTTCGGGGATCACTGGGGCTTATTGGACACCTGATGGCAAGGCCCACAACTGCGTAGCACCATAAATCTATTGCCCCGCCGCCTCTCCCCCTTGGAGGCGGCGGATTTTTTTGCTTCTGCCACCGAAAAATTGCCCAAAAGATTTGACAAATTCCCAGCTTCGTGGTATAATGATATGATGATAGCTTTATCCTATGAAAAGTAGCCCCAAAAGGAGGTGAGATCGTGAGCGTTTCTATGATGGACGGC
Organism: Oscillospiraceae bacterium; assembly: GCA_015064015.1. GTDB lineage: Bacteria > Bacillota > Clostridia > Oscillospirales > CAG-272 > CAMEON01. The sequence continues at coordinate 3,405 of SVTB01000062.1, forward strand.
AGCAGAATTCCCGTCATCGTCCCCACCCGTTATTATGCCTATGCCTGCGACACACAGCGCAAGTTTTCGTCCACGGCCATGGTGGACTTTATCGCCGATAGCGGCTTCGACGGCATGGACCTGTCCTTTGATCTGTTCTCGGATCTCGGCAACCCATTCTGCGTGGAAGGAGACATTTACAGCGTACTGTATAGTCTCAGAAGTCGTGCGGAAAACCGTGGGCTGACTATTCCCTCCTGTCATCTCCCTTTCTATATGCCCAATCCCGATGACAAGGCCGCCATGAAACCCTTTGTGCGCGGTTTGACCGAGGGCATCAAGGCCACCGCTTACTTAAAGATTCCCGCCGCCGTGATCCACCCCATCGTGCGTCACAGCAGCGTGTGCAACTATAACCGTTGGAAGGAAGAAAATCTTGCCTTCCTTGCCCCCCTCCGCGAGCTGGCAGGACAGAAGGGTGTGACCCTGTGCATTGAAAACATGACGGGCATCCCCTATCCCCATCAGCCCAAGGAGCTGGTCTTCGGCAGTCGAGCTAAAGATATTCGCTGGCTTGCCGACAAGTTAGATACGGGCATCTGCTGGGATTTCGGCCACGCCAATCTGACAGGGCTGTGTCAATCCGCCGAGCTGAACACAGTGGGTGACCGCCTCCGCATGGTGCATATCCACGACAACAACGGCAAGACCGACACCCACCTCAATCCCTTTGACGGCGGGGTGGATTGGGATGATGCCGCCGAGGGTTTGCGCTCCATGGGCTACGGCTCTATGGCCTGGCGATGTTTGAACATGGAGATCAAGACTTCCCATCTGCCCTCCGACATACGGGTGAGAGAGGCTTACGCCGAAAGAACGCTGAACGCGGCCAAGAGACTGGCCAATCTTATATAATTTCTATGAACGGGCGACCGAAAATCGCTCCTGCGAAAACCAACTAACATCCCAAAGGAGACTTTCATATGTTACTTTACAACTCCGCTACACGCAAGCGCGAAGAATTCATCCCCCACGTAGAGGGCAAGGTCAGTATGTATACCTGCGGCCCCACGGTCTATCACTTTGCTCACATCGGCAACCTCCGCACCTACATGATGGAGGACGTGCTGGAAAAATATCTCCGCTACGCCGGCTATGACGTTACCCGCGTCATGAACATCACCGACGTGGGACACCTTTCCTCCGATGCCGACGAGGGCGAGGACAAGATGCTCAAAGGCGCTCGACGCGAGAAAAAAACGGTCATGGAGATTGCCAAATTCTACACCGACGCTTTTTTTGCCGACTGCGAAAAGCTCAATATCAAGACCCCCGATATCGTCCAGCCCGCCACGGGTTGCATTAACGAGTATATCGCCATGATCGAGACCCTGCTTGAGAAGGGCTATGCCTACGAGGCAGGCGGCAACATCTACTTCGACACCTCCAAGCTGGAGAAATACTACATCTTCAATGACTTCAAGGAAGAGGATTTGGACGTAGGCGTGCGTGAGGGCGTAGAAGCCGATGGCAATAAGCGCAACAAGGCCGACTTCGTGCTGTGGTTCACCAAGTCCAAGTTCGACGACCAGGAGCTGAAGTGGGAATCGCCTTGGGGTATCGGTTATCCCGGCTGGCACATTGAGTGCTCGGGTATCTCTCTCAAGTATTTGGGTGAGTATCTGGATATCCATTGTGGCGGTATCGACAACGCTTTCCCCCACCACACCAACGAGATTGCCCAATCAGAGGCCTGCATTGGCCACGATTGGTGCAAATACTGGTTCCACGTTCTGCATCTGAACACCAACAGCGGCAAGATGTCCAAGTCCAAGGGCGAGTTTTTGACCGTTTCTCTGTTGGAGGAAAAGGGCTACGATCCCATGGTCTACCGCTTCTTCTGCCTCCAGTCTCACTACCGCAAATCCCTTGTTTTCTCTTGGGAGAACATGGACAACGCTGTGGTGGCCTATAACAAGCTGATCGCCCGCATCGCAGCCCTCAACCCCCATTCGGGTGAGGCTGTAGATACCGAGGCTTATGAGACGCTGCGTACAGGCTTCGTCAAGGCCATGGATAACGATATGAACACTTCCTTGGGTATCACCGCCCTTTATGATGTACTGAAGGCCAAGACCAACGATGCCACCAAGCTGGCTCTCATCGAAAACTACGATACCGTCCTGTCTCTGTCTCTCTTGGATCGTGCTGCCGCGCTCCGTCAGAAGGAGGAAGAAAAGAAGGCTGCTGAGGCCAAGGCACTGGCTGATGCCGCCGCTGCTGATCCCTTTGTGGCCGAGATTTTAGCTGCCATCGAGGCCCGCAAGGCCGCCAAGAAGGAGAGGAACTTCGCCGAGGCCGACCGCATCCGCGACGAGCTGGCCGCCAAGGGCGTGACCCTCATTGACACCGCGCAGGGTACGACCTATAAAATTGATTAACCTTCCTCTTGCCTTCCCCTTTTGGGGAAAGTGTCGTCCAGCTCTGCGGCGGGCGACGGATGAGGGAAAAATTAAAAGGATTTATTATGTTAGAATTTCTCAAAAAACACAAAAGCGTGATCCTCTATATCATCTTCGGCGGACTCACCACGGTTGTGGATTGGAGTGTTTCCTTCCTGCTCTACTACCTGTGGGGAGACGCCATCGAGGCCACGCCCATTCTGCTTCACGGTGCCAACGTCATCGCTTGGGTAGCCGCCGTTACTTTTGCCTATGTGACCAACCGCATATGGGTCTTTGAGAGTAAACGACGGGGCTTTCTCCCCATTTTAGGCGAGATCGGTGCCTTTGCGGGCGGTCGCGTGCTGACCCTCCTGCTTCAAGAGGCCATCATGGCTGTGTTCTGCACTTGGCTGGGGCTGAACGAATACCTGTTCAAAATCATCGCCGCCGTGCTGGTAGTCATCCTCAATTATTTCATCAGCAAGCTTCTGGTATTCCGGAAGAAAAAAGGTTAATATTACCCGTTAGAATTTTTTAAGTTCTTGAAAGGGTCAAGGGGGAACTTCTTTCAAGAAGTTCCCCCTTGCGCGTCCCCCGGAAAGGATATAAGCATGGATTTTTTAGAGCTCTGCGCCGACCGCTATTCCCTTCGTTCCTTTGCCGGCACGCCCATTTCCGACGAGGTGTTAAACCAAATTTTGGAAGCCGGCCGTCTGGCTCCCACCGCCATGAACCTGCAGCCCCAGCGGATCTTCGTCATCCGCTCCGCCGAAGCCCTTGAAAAGATGCGTACCGTCAAGAAATGCTACGGGGCAAATACTGTCCTCATGATCTGCGGCGACACCGAGGTGGCCTGTAACCGCCCCAAGGTGGATCATTGCATGGCCGAGATGGATTGCACCATCGTCACCACCCAGATGATGCTGGCCGCGAAGTCCTTGGGCGTGGGATCCTGCTGGATCTGTGCCTTTGACGTGCCCGCCATGGCGAAGGCCTTCGACCTGCCCGAGAATCTGACCCCCTATATCCTCCTGGCCTTGGGCTACCCCGCCGAGGATGCCGCCCCCGGGCCGAGACATTTTGAGCGGCATCCCTTGGAGCATACCGTGACGGTGCTGTAGGGCGACACTTCAACTATAGGTTGTAACCTTTTAAATCAAGACAATGTTGACAAAAAACTCCCGATGTGGTATCATAAGAGTGAACCACACGGGAGATTTTTTGACTTTTCCGTATGCACGATATTTTTTGAAAGGAGCCCACCATGGAGATCGACGAATCCCGCATCGGTTACGTTTGTATTCCCCGCTTCGCATTGGCCAAGCGCGTTGGTATTCTGTGGCTCTTTGAGTTGGCAGCTTGTATCACAGGCACAGGGGTCTTTCTCATTGATACTATCTTATTGCTATTGGTTCTTGTATGGGTAAGTCTGAAATTCCTCCCCGTATGGAAGCTCTATTATAAGGCCGCCTCTCTCTATATCATCCTTCTTTTGAGTTTTGTCCCCGCCCTGCTTTTGGGTTGGATGATCCGTGAGACGATCCTATGGTTGATCATGTTGTAAAGGAGGAATTTTCAATGAGTGCAAACGAAAGCTATTCCCTCATCTACCCCCAAGGCTACCGCTACGACGATAAGGATCTCGTCCGCTCCGAGAGCAACGAGCTGATCCGTCGGCTGGGGGCTGATTGGCTCTTTTACAGCAAGACCATACATATCGCAGATCACCTCACCGCCAATCCCGATGTGATCGCCTACCGTAGAGATACTCTCCGTGAGGTCATGGAGCGTCCGGTGCTCCTCAGCTTGATCCGTGGCGCGGCCGACCGCCTTTCCGAGATCAGCAGTCTTGTGCGCGTCAAGGAAAATCCCAACCTGTCTTACGAGGCGCAGTTCTATAGCGTTCGGGAGCTGGAGGTCTATCTTGATCTGGTGGATTTCCTGGACGATCACTTCAATCGATTAGACACCGAGGGCGAGCCTTTGAAATCGGAGGGCTTTATTGCCTTCCGAGACAGCGTGAAGGAGAGAGTTCCCGTCTGTCAAAAGCTCCGTCAGGGTGTGGAAAGCATGACCACCTCCATCCGGAATATCAAAAGCGTGACCATCGCCTTTAATCTGGATTCAGAGCTTTCTCCCTACGAGGCGGGACTCCTGTCCATCAACACCGAGCCCGTGCGCTCGGGCGAGCTGATCGATCGATTGCTGAACTTTGAGCTTGCCAAGGGGGACATGACCGCCCTCGCGCCCATGACCGCCGTTTCCAAACGGCTGACACCCCGAGAAAAGGCAAGCGTGGACATGGTGTTCATGAGTGCCATGAAAAAGGTCTACGGTGGTCTGCTCCGCTCCTGGGCTCCCTCGGTCAAGCAATACGTCACCTCGGGCGGTTGCGTCTGGCTGCGCCTTTTGCCCGAGCTTCAATTTCTCTGTGCCGCGGCGGACATGATCCAAAGTCTCAAGGACAGCGGTCTGCCTCTTTGCTGGGCAGAGATCAAGCCTACCGAGGAAAAATACTTTTCCGTCAAGGGGCTATACAACCCCGCCATGGCCATGAAGCTGAAGGATAACGAATCCCCCGTCTCCATCAGCCAACGCATGGTCTACAATGACATAGATTTTGATGATCAAGGTCGCATCTATATCCTAACAGGCCCTAATAGCGGCGGCAAGAGCGTATTTACCTGCGGAGTGGGGATCGCTCAGCTCATGTTCCAGTTAGGTCTGCCCGTGCCCGCCAAGGCCGCAATCATGAGCCCTGTCAACGGTATTTTCACGCACTTTGCCCAAGATATTAAAGGCTCTACTGAGGACGGACGGCTGGGAAGCGAATGTCAGCGCATGAAGGAGATCTTTCAAAAACTTATGCCCCACGCCCTTGTGCTTTTAGATGAGACGTTCTCGGGCACCAGCTCCTACGAAGGTTCCTATCTGGCGGCAGACACCGTGGGCGCACTGGCTGCGCTGGGTACCCACGCCATCTACTGCACCCATATGCACGAGCTAACCGCTCGCATTCCCGAAATCAATGAAAATCCCCGTACCCGTTCCAAGGTTGACACCTTAGTGGCAGGCTCGGGGCTGGGAGATATCCGTTTTTCCATCACCCGCCGTTCTCCCGACGGCAAAAGCTACGCTTCCCGCATTGCAGAAAAGTACGGACTTTCCTATGACTCTCTGCTTCAGGGAAAAATCTGATCAAATCGGAGGATCACACCATGAAAAAGCTCTTTATCAGCGCCGACATTGAAGGCACCTGCGGCATCACCGCGTGGGAGGAAACCGACGCCGACGGCAGGGGTTACGATTATTTCTGCAAACGCATGACCGCCGAGGTCACCGCCGCCATTGAGGGCGCAGAGGTGGCAGGCTACATCACCACCGTCAAGGATGCCCACGATTCCGCCCGCAACATCGACCCCATGGGGCTGCCCAAGTCTGCCACACTCATCCGCGGCTGGGCCAGAGATTGCTACTGTATGATGGGGGGCCTGGATCAGGACAGCTTCGACGCCGTGGCCTTCACGGGCTACCACAGCGAGGCCGTCAACGAGGGCAATCCCCTGTCCCACACCATGACAAGAAGCGTCCAGCGGGTGACCCTCAACGGCCTGCCTTGCCCCGAGTTCCTTATCAACGCCTACATGGCCGCCTATCATAACATTCCCATCGTATTTCTGTCGGGTGACGAGGCACTGTGCAGCTATGCCAAGGCTCTGATCCCCGGCATCACCACCGTGGTGGCCAAGCAGGGTCACGGCTCGGCGGTCATCTCCCGCCATCCCGAGGTGGTCTGCGATGAGATCAAAGCGTCCATGAGCGCGGCTCTGTCCAAGGAGGATCTGTCGGATTGCTACCTGCCCCTGCCCCCCTACTTCGAGCTTACGGTGGAGTACAAGGATTGGAACACCGCCCACAAATACTCCTTCTATCCGGGAGCTGAATCGGTAGATGCCAAGACCGTCAAGTTTGAATCCCACGATTACTACGAGGTCATGCGGTTCATGCATTTCTGTGTTTGATACAGACCATTCTATGACAAAAAAAGCACTTGCGGCTGTGCCGCAAGTGCTTTTTTCGCCTAAAGGTGAGTTGGAAATCTTAGTCAGCTCTCAGCTTCTTGAGAATCTTGTCAATTTCTCTGTCAAAGCGCTTCTGTACCTTAGCATAACCGGAAGAGAAGGTACCGTCAGCGTTGTTGACGTCGGTCTTGAACAGCTCGTAGAAACCGAGGTTGAAGTACATAGCCATGTCATACACACGGTTCTGGAAAATGATATCCAACATGACGGGGGACTGAGGGTCACGCACGCTCTTGGTGGACAGCATCACATCGTAGAACTTGGGCTTGACGTACTGGTAAGACAGCACGGCATACATCTGGATGATGTTACCCACAGTCTCAGCATCCTTATCGGGAACAGAAGCCACAACGGACAGGGAGGAGCCAACGTCGTGGGTCCAAGTGCGGTAGAACTCCTGAGCCTTGTCGTACTTCGGAACGGGCAGTACACCGTAGTCACCGTCCATCTCACGATTCAGGGCTGTCAGATTCTGAGCCACTTCACCGAAGAATAGTCCGCGACCTTCCTTGAAGGCGTTCAAACCCAGAACCTCTTGGCCGGGAGGAGACATGAAGGTCGCATCGTTGTCATGGTAAATGGCGGTTGCCAGCTCCAGAACATTCAGTGCCTTCTCCATCTTACCGCTGTCCAGGAACAGAGTGGGCTCTACGGAGTTACGGTCATTGAGAACGTAGCGCAGGTCGCAACCCATAAAGAAGGTGTTGCCATACTCCCAAGTGGTCAGGAAGCCGTAAATGTCCTTTTCGTCGTAAGTACCATCGCCGTTGGCATCAGAAGATACGCCTTGGATGACCTGATTGAAATAGTCAAGGGTCCACTCCCAGTTCAACACGGTCTGGTAGGGATCGGGCACCGTGTTAGCGAACTCCTGCTGCATCTCCTTGTTAAAGATCAGCACGTAGGTCACGTTATCATCCGAGAAGTTGTGGGCACCATTCATAAAGAATACTTGACCTTCCAAAGCAAAGTCGGCAGTACCGGAATCCCACCAAGAATACTCAAGGTCAACACCCATGTCGATGTAGTCACGGAGATAACCGCTGGTTGCGTAAGAGGCGGAGTTTCTTGCAGAGGTTGTGATGAGCTGGAAATCACCGGTGGGAGCAGTTACCTCGTTGGTAACGGTGCTCTGCATGGCGGAATCGGGCTTAGCAATGTGGTTGAACACCAAATTGCACTTTTCCTCCAACAGGGTGTTTCTCTCGTACACGGCATCATTGATGAGCTGATCGCCGCCGTTCTCTTTATCAACGACTTTGTTCTCACCCCAGATTTCGCTCTGGTACATCTCACCGTGCAGAATGCAGAACTCTTCTTCTTTAAAGTCAATGTCGCCAAGAGAGCTCAGTGCATCCTCAACCTCATTGACCGTCTCGCTCTCCACGTTGCCTTCGCCGTCGGAAGCACCGGGAGTTTGGGTTGCAGCCGAGGTTTCCTTGCCTTCGTTCTGATTGTTGCTGTTTTCACCGGTCTCGCCGCAAGCAACAAAAGAAGTGAGAAGCATCATGCAGGCCAGCAGCACGGAAAGCACTCTGATCGCTAAATGTTTCATTTCTTTTCTTTCCTTTCTAAAAATTGAAGGATACGCTCACACAGAATGGGCATATCTTATCATGATAATTATACTGTAAAAACAGCGTTTCGTCAAGAGAAGACTGTGCCATCTGCAGATTTTCAGCAGATGTCACAAGAAATATGATGTTATCTTAGGCAGATTGACATGGGGTTTCAAATTGTATCAGCAAAGCATGGGCGTTTCGGAATTTACAAAGGGAACGCCGTTGAAATCCTCGGCGTTGTGACGGACGATGTAATCAATGTAAGAAGCAATTTGCTCGGCCATAAAACGGTAGCCCAGGGCGTTCATATGGCCGTAAAGGTAAAAGCGCTTGGTAAGCTCCGCATCATGGAAAGGGCCATACTCACGAAGATCCACCACATAGGTATTGTCAAAATATGCGGCCAATTCGCATAGGCGCGCTCTGTGCGCATCTCCCACCGCATTCAAATCCGGAACCGCCTCGTACAGTTCTTGACGAGGGATGGTAACCAAGAAGAACTTAGCACCGGGTACCATTTTCTGATAGGTTTGGATGATACGGGCGTAGTATCCCGTGAATGTCTTGGCATTTTGGGTGGGATCCTCAGGGTTGATGTCTGACATCTCTCCCAAAGGCTGACGGGCACCGATAAGGTCATTGATACCCAAAGCGATGATATACGCTTGCGCCTTTTTGTCGGCATCCCAGAAGCCCTTTGCCTCGGCAAAGCTATCGCAATATTCCGATGCGGTCATGCCGCCACGGGAAAAGTTATAGACCTTGCTTCCTGACATACGGCCAAGAAACTGTCCCCAAGAGTACTCAAACATATCATAATAATGATGCACGCCCGTGTCTTGTTCTAACGTTTCAAATTCGCCTGAAGACAGGCTGTCTCCCACGCAGGCGATGGTGCGGAAAATACTCACAAAGCCGCCATCACGGCAGATATTGTCCAGGGGTTTTTCGTTGGGATTGAAATAAAGATCATGCACGTTCATGATGTTTCTCCTTTATTAAATGTATTGTATATGTGATAAATTGTTGTTTAACTTACTAACTTTTCTCTCCTCGTCGAGAGAAAAGTTACAAAAGAGGCGCCGCTGAGGGATAGAACCTACGGTTCTCCCTCAGAACCCAACTCCCATCGCG
>SVTB01000063.1 GCA_015064015.1 Oscillospiraceae bacterium
CACCGAGACACTGGTACAATCCAACCCTTGGGTGGGACAATATATCACGAGTGGTGCCGGTAGCGGCGTGATCATCTCTGCGGAAGGCTTCATCATCACCAATCATCACGTGGTTGATGGGGCGGATTCCATCGTGGTGCGCCTGAACGACGGTACCGAATTTCCGGCAACCATGGTGGGAAGCGATGAGCAAACTGACGTGGCGATCCTTTGGATCAACCCGGATGGATATCCGTTGACCGTTGCCGAGCTTGGCTGTAGTTACGATCTTGTGGCCGGAGAAGATATTATTGCTATTGGCAATCCGCTGGGATCCTTGGGTGGTACTGTGACTGAAGGAATTATCAGCGCCACCGAACGCCAAATCACCATTGATGGTAATGACATGACCTTATTGCAGGTCAGCGCTCCCATCAACCCCGGCAATTCCGGTGGTGGACTGTTCAATATGGCCGGTGAGCTTGTGGGTGTGGTGAACGCTAAAATGTCCTCGGAGGAAATTGAAGGTCTTGGTTTTGCTATCCCCGTGGATACAGCCTATGCTGTTGCTTGTGAGCTTATTGAGCATCGCTATGTTCGGGGGCGTGTGACCACGGGTTTGACACTCTTGAACGTGGAAAGCGTACAGACGGCTATATATTATTTCAATTCTCGATATACCGGTGTTTATGTTTATGAATCTGTTTCCGACGTTCTGGTATACGGCGATTTGGTCCTTACAGTCAACGGACAAAAAATTGAGACTGTTGAAGATGTATCCAAAGCCATTGAAGGCCTTGGCGTAGGAGATACAGTAGAATTTGTCGTGTACCGTAATCAGCAGGAAACAACGGTACAGCTGACACTTATGGAGTATATTCCCGATTATCTTCTGGAAGACGAAAATTCTGTGATGCCTGCGGCATAAGCCCCACGGACAGAAGAAAGGACGTGCTATGTATCATATTTTAATCGTAGATGATGAGAGCCGTATTCGTTCCATCATCAAAAAATACGCGGAATTTGAAGGACACATGGTCACCGAGGCGGGAGACGGCATGGAAGCTGTCCGCCTTTGTAAAAACGGTGAATATGATTTGGTCATTATGGATATTATGATGCCCGAACTGGACGGCTTTTCCGCTTGCCGCGAAATCAGAAAATTTTCTCAAACCCCCATCATCATGCTGTCGGCGCGCGGAGAAGAATACGACCGTATCAACGGATTTGAGGTGGGGATTGATGATTATGTGGTTAAACCTTTCTCCCCCAAAGAGCTGATGCTCCGCGTGGATGCAGTGATGAAGCGCGTCAAGCGTGCCGCGACCACCGAGGAGCCCTTGCCGAATCATGTCATTGAACTGGATCACGGCGGCTTGAAAGCCGATGTAACGGCGCGGATCGTTTATGTCGGCGGAGAACGGGTCGAGATGTCTCCCAAAGAATACGATTTATTCTTTTATATGCTGGCCAACCGCAACATTGCTCTGTCACGCGAGAAGCTCATCAGCGAAGTATGGGGCTATGATTTTTACGGAGATGCCAGAACTCTGGATACCCACATTAAACTCCTGAGAAAAAGCCTTGGCCCCTACGCAGGCTACATCGTAACCCTGCGCGGTGTCGGTTATCGTTTTGAAGGAGAATAAGGACGATTACATCTTGCTTTGTAAGGAGGGTCGGATATGTCAAGCAAACCTGTATACGAGCCTGTGGAAGGGCCTAAGCGCCCGGGCGTCAGTATTTCGGCCAAGTTGTTTGCATTTTTGGCCCTTTTTACTTTGTTTATTTTGATTGTTGTCTGGCTGTTTCAAATCGGCCTTTTGAATTATTTTTATCGAGACACCAAGTATAAGGAGCTGGAGCTGGCTGACCGAGCCATGCTTCACGCGGTATCTGAATATCCGGATGCTCTGCAGGCGTTAGCAGACGAATTGGGAAAAAATGATGACATTTGCTCCCGTGTTTTCCGCGTAGAGGGCAACCGTGTTTATCAGGTTGCCAGCGCGGATGTTTCGGGAGATTGTCTTATCCATCGCGTAAGTGAGAAATTCCTTACCTATCTTTACCATAAGGCCGTAGAGAATAACGGCCTTTATCTGCATGAAATTTCTCCCGAGGATATTAAAAATTTTCAGGGAACCGATTCCGGAGCCAATAACGAACAAAGCAATCCGCCCCAAAATGCGCTGTGGAATCGTTTGCCTACCAATAATGTCAATACGCTATGTGTCAGAATTGCAACTGATGCAGAAGGGCATGAATATATCATTCTGCTCAATTCCGAGTTGGTGCCTGTCAGTTCTATGGTGGATACTTTGGAAACCCAATTTTGGATGATTGCTGTGATTTTGCTTTGCGGTGCGCTGGTTTTGGCTATATTGATTTCGGGCAATATTTCTCGCCCCATACAAAAAATGAATCATGCCGCCAAAAAGTTGGCGCAAGGTGAATATGACGCTGATTTTGAAGTGACGGGCTACCGCGAGGTTATGGAGCTTTCTGAATCCCTGACCCATGCTTCGGAAGAGTTGTCCAAAAACGATAAACTTCAGAAGGAACTGATCGCCAATATTTCACACGATCTTCGAACCCCCCTCACCATGATCAAGGGGTATAGTGAGGTTATGCGGGATATCCCCGGTGAAAACACGCCGGAAAATGTGCAGGTCATCATTGACGAAACGCAAAGACTTTCCGACCTTGTCAATGATCTGATGGATCTATCCAAACTGCAGGCGGGAACAAAAAAGCTGACACTGGAGCCATTCCGTTTGACCGAAACCGTTCGTGACGTTATATCCCGTTATGAAAAGCTGACCCAAAAAGACGGCTACCGCGTGGAATTTTCAAGCGACGGCGAAGTCATCGTGTTGGCTGACCATACCATGATTCTGCAAGTCATTTATAATCTCATCAATAACGCGGTGAACTATACCGGAGAGGATAAACTGGTACAGGTTTCTCAAAGAGTTTATCGTGAAAGCGGAAAGGTTCGCATTTCGGTTACCGACAGCGGAGAGGGAATCCCCACCGATCAGATCCCTCTTATCTGGGATCGCTATTATAAGATCGACAAGGTCCATCGCCGTGCCATGGTGGGTACGGGATTGGGCTTGTCCATCGTCAAGCACATTTTGGAACAGCATCATACCACCTACGGCGTGGAAAGTAAGCTGGGCGTGGGCTCGACTTTTTGGTTTGAGCTGAATATTATGAATGACACAAGTGAAAAAACTGAAAAACTTGAAATTAGCCCTTGAAAAAAGCGAAAAGATGGTGTATAATATACTATTATGCCATCCCATATGTCGCGGAAGGAGATTGCCATGCCGGATCTGACCCGTGAACTGAATCAAAGTCTCGTGGTTGACACCCTGGTTTGCCCACTCTGCGGTGCCAATCTCCGCATATCAGACAATGGACAAAGCCTTCTGTGTAGCGGTGCCAAGACCCATTGCTTTGACGGCGGTGGTGGCGGCTATCTCTCCCTCGCCCCCAAGCATAGCGGCGGCGGTGATGCCAAAGAGGCTGTCCGATACCGCACCGCATTTCTCTCGGCAGGTTACTATCAGCCCGCCGCGGAAGCCCTCTGCGCTTTGGTCAAGCAGTATATTTCCCCGGACGGTACGGTCATCGACGCGGGGTGTGGGGAAGGGTACTACTCCAATCTCGTGGCCGCCTGCGGCTTTCGTATGGTAGGCTTCGATCTCTCTAAATTCGCTGTAGATGCCGCCGCTAAGGCCGCCAAACGGTCAAGAGGAGACAAGCCCTCACGAACTGTTTATGCCGTGGGCAGCGTCTTTGAATTACCTCTGCGCGATGCGTGTGCCGATGCGGTCATGAATATCTTTGCTCCCTGCGCTCCCGCCGAGTATGCCCGTGTGTTGAAGGAGAACGGTATTCTCATTGTAGCGGGTGCGGGTGAAGACCATCTTCTCGGACTTAAAAAGGTGATCTACAATGACCCGTACCTCAACGAAGGCCGCCGAGACCTCCCCATAGCCGGAGAATATTTCCGCCTTCTTGAAAAGCATATCGTTACCTTTAAGATTACCCTCACGGATCCTGCACATATGGAAGCCCTCTTTTCCATGACCCCCTACTACTGGCGGACAAGCCCCACAGATCACGAAAAGCTGAAAAGCTGTGCCGAGTTGTCCACCCCTGTCACCTTCGATTTCTTTGTCTATCAAAAAATATAATGTTGAAAGGCTTTTTCTGTCATGAAAATCTCCCTTTGCATCCCCATGTACAACGAAAGCAGTATCATCGCCGATACCGCTAACACTCTCCACGAATATATGTCTGCCACCTTCGAGGACTATGAGATTCTCTTTTCAAACGACGGCTCCAAGGACGGCTGTGATAAAATCGTGGAGAATATGAATCTTCCCAATGTCCGCGTGGTGGGCTATCCTGTTAACCAAGGCAAGGGCTGTGCCGTCCGTACTGCTTTACTGGAAGCCTCGGGGGATATCGTCATGTTCACCGATGCCGACTTGGCTTACGGCACCGAGGTCATTAAGCGTGTTTATGATGCTTTTGTGGAGACTCCAGAGGCGGATTTGGTTATTGGTTCCCGAAACCTGACGGGCGATGGCTACGAGGGCTATACCTTCATCCGTAAGCTGGCTTCCAAAATCTATATTAAGGTTCTCTGCTTCGTGGGTGGCTTCAAGCTCTCTGACTCCCAGTGCGGCTGTAAGGCCTTCCGCCGCGAGGCCGTTCATAAGATATTTCCTCGATGTGAGGTCAACGGCTTTGCCTTCGACTTTGAGGCCATCCTCTGGGCTTCCAAGTTTGGCATGAAGATTAAGGAGATCCCCGTGAAGATCATCAACCACCGCGAATCCAAGGTTCACGTGTTCAGCGATACCTTCAAGATGCTGAAGGATTTGCGCAAAATGAAGAAGCGCATCGGCAAAGTAAATATCGAATCGAATCTTTGATATAGAAATGATCAACATATAGAAGGAGACGTCACCATGCATATCACCATCACCGGCCGCCTTGGTAGCGGCAAGTCTACCGTTGCCAAGATCCTTGTGGGACAACACGGATATACCTATTATTCCACGGGCAATATTATGCGCGAGCTGGCGCAGGAAGCCGGCATTAGCATCCTGGAATATAACCAGCGTTGCGTAAGCGACCCCACTGAGGATAAAAAGATCGACGACCGTACCCGTGAGGTGGCTATCCGTATGCAAGCAGAAGGGGAGAATTTGATTTTCGACTCTCGCATGGCATGGTTCTTTGCCCCCGATACATTCAAGGTCTACGTCACCGTGGATCCTTGCGTAGCCGCTCGGCGCGTGGGGATTGATCCTCGCCCCGGTGAGCCCTGCTCCGAGGTGGAAATCTATGAGGAACTGGAGCAGAGAAGTAAGGTGGAGCAGCAACGCTTCATTCAGTTTTATGGCGCAGGTGCTGATTACTACGATTGGAATAACTTTAACCTTATCGTTGATTCTACCAGCCGTACCCCTGACGAGATCGCTGAGATCATCTGGTCGAGCTACGTGGCCTACAAAGCTGATCCCGCAGGGAACCGGCATAAGGAATATCTGTGATAGAAAAGATCCGTTTCTCTTGATGGGAAACGGATCTTTTACAAATTCGCTTGTGGGCGTATTTATTGTAGAAGCGGTATTATTGAAAAATAAAATCTTTTCCTTCCGCATTTTTATGGCTTTCAGCGCTTGGATTTTTGTACCGTAATTGTGAAATTTCCTTGAATCTTTCGGATACCTATTGCAAAATCAAAGAATGTGTGGTATAATATCTTGGTCAGCAGCCTTCTGCTGTGAAAGTAGGCCATACCAGCCGGGGAGATAGCGGAGCCCTGTACCTGCAATCCGCTACAGCAGGGGTAGATTCCACTCTTGAGAGTTGATCTCTTCTGAATTGAGTTTGTTTTTTTGTGTTGAGGAGCGGGTCTTGCGCAATGCGGAGCCGTGAACCATGTCAGGTGGGGAACCAAGCAGCATTAAGCGGTGCACCGTATGTGCCGCGAGGGTGCCTGTTCTGAGCAAGAGAACAAAAGATCGCAGGGGAATGACACCCGAGAGAGCGGTGTATGGTCTTCTTTCACAGCAGAGGGGTGCTTTTTTTAGTGAAAAGTGAAGTGCGCAAGCCGGCTTGCGCGTGAAGAGTGAAAAGTGGAGGTTGAAAAGCCTTCAGCTTTTCTGGATATTTTTGTTAAAAGTTCATTGATCCAACCTTTCTTTCAAGACAGTTTGGCTGTCGGAGGCCGTGCTCCGAACTTATCCAAGGAGGTATTCCCGTGCATCAAGCTTTGTATCGCAAATGGCGTCCCTCTAATTTTGACGAGGTTAGTGGCCAGGAGCATATCACGTCTATTTTAAAATATCAATGCAGAACGGGAAAATTCTCCCATGCCTATCTGTTCTGCGGTTCCCGCGGTACGGGTAAGACCTCCTGTGCCAAGATTTTAGCTAAGGCCGTCAACTGCGAACAACCCACCGAAGCAGGTCCCTGCGGGAAATGCGCCGCCTGCCGTACCATTGATACTGGGAGCGCTACCGACGTTTTGGAAATGGACGCCGCCTCCAACAATGGTGTGGACGATATCCGCGACATCCGTGACGAAGTCATCTACGCCCCCTCAGAGCTGAAATACCGCGTATACATCATCGACGAGGTACATATGCTCTCTACCTCAGCCTTCAACGCTCTGCTCAAAACGCTGGAAGAGCCCCCCGAGCACGTAGTGTTTGTTTTGGCTACCACCGAGCTTCAAAAATTACCCGCCACCATCATCTCTCGCTGTCAGCGCTTTGATTTCCGCCGTATCTCCACCGAGGCTCTATCCGCACGTCTCCACCTTATCGCCCGCGCTGAGGGTTTTACGCTGGAGGATGAGGCTGCTCGCCTTATTGCCCGCCATGCCCAAGGCGGTATGAGAGATGCTATCAGCCTCCTTGAGCTGTGCGCAGGCAATCACCTGCCCATCACGGCTGATCTCGTTACTGATACCATCGGCTCAGCCGGCAGGGAAGGAATGCTCCGCGTAGCTAACGCCATCGCCTCGCGCAACTATGAAGCCCTCTTTGATATCATTGACGAGACCGTACGCTCCTCCCGTGACCTTGCGGTTTTCTGGCAGGATCTCATCACCCTTTATCGGGATATGCTGGTGCTGAAAACCACCAAAAATGCGGCCAAATATCTGGATCTCACAGACAGCGAGCAGACAGCTATGATCCAAGCAGCTGCCGGATTTACCCGTGAGACACTTTTGTGGCAATTGGGACTTTTGGAGGATGCGCTGTTTTCTATGCAGAAATCCCATAATATCAAACGGACGATTTGTGAAATCACCCTCGTTCGCCTTTGCGATCCTCTGTTGGATACCTCCACAGAGTCAATTTTATCCCGTCTTTCTAAATTGGAGGAAGCTGCCTTGACGGGAACCCCCATGAACCGCTCAATACCTGTTGCAGAAGCTCCGCTTCTTGTGGCTGATCCGAATGAATTTCCCCCGGAGTCTTATTTCGTGGATGAGCCCGTATATGAAATGCAGGCTGTCACACAGAGGCCTGTGCTTTCTGCAAAGTCCGCGACCGCCGAAAAGCCTGTGAGTGCGCCTTCCACACCGTCCGTGGCTGTTGTCTCCAATGAGCCCAATCGTCGTGTCCTGCGCCCTCTTCGGGCTTGGTCGGAAGTCGTGGCAAGAATTGCCGAGCGCAACCCTATGGTAGCGCCTTTCTTTAAGCAAGCCAAGGCGTACTCCTCCGAGGAGGGTAAGCTTGTGATCAAGTTTGCGAATGATTTTGCCGTCAACATGACTGGGCGCGGTGATACGCCCGAAACACTTCGTGCGGCCCTTTCTGTAGCACTTGACCGACCCGTTTCAAAGGATGATGTGTTGATTGAGGTGGAGTCAGCGTCTGCATCTGCACAAAATTCCATGCTGGATCTCATCCTTGAAGCGGCAGAAGAATAGAAAGGAGTTTTCCTATGATGATGTATATGCGCTTTCCGAGCGCTAAGAAGAAAGCCCTGACCTTCAGCTATGACGATGGCGTGGAGCAGGATATCTGTCTCATGGAGCTTTTCAACAAGTATGGTCTTAAAGGCACCTTTAATTTGAACGGCGGCCGTTTGGAAAAGGAAACGTACACTTATCCCGCAGGTACCATCCATCGCCCCATGGGCAGAAAGCTGGCGCTGGAGACCTACGGCGGTGAGTTGGGTAAAAACCACGAAATTGCTGTCCATAGCTATACCCACCCTTTTCTTGACCGTGTACCCCGTAACGTAGCCACATGGGAGATCACCAAGGACAGGGAAATGTTGGAGAATACCTTCGGCCGTGTGGTCCGCGGCTGTGCATATCCCATGGGTACCTTCAATGACATGACCGTGGAGGTGCTTCGTAATTGCGGTATTGCCTACGCCCGCACCACTGTTTCCACGGGTAATTTCGCCGTGCCTCACGACTGGCTGAGAATGCCAGCCACCTGCCACCATAACGATGAGCGCCTGTTCAGCTTGGCGGATACCTTTGTTAGCGCTCAACCCAACGTGTGGGTGGACCCTTGGCTGTTTTATCTCTGGGGACACGCCTACGAGTTTGAAAACGACAACAACTGGGATCGTATCGAAGCATTCTGCGAGAAGGTGGCCAACCGTGACGATGTGTGGTACGCCACCAATATCGAAATTTATGATTATGTTGAGGCTTACAGAGCCCTGCAATTTTCCGCTGATTTCCGCATGGTCAGAAACCCCTCGGCGCTGACCGTGTGGTTTGACTATGACGGTGGTTCAGTAATCGTCAATCCCGGAGAAACCATTCAATTCAGATAAACAAAAATTCTACATAAACAACGGAGGAACAAAACATGAGAGCAAATTTACCTAAGGGTATGGGCGGCGGTCCCCAAAATATGCAGGCTATGATCCGCCAGGCGCAAAAAATGCAGGAGGATATGGCGGCTAAGCAGGAAGAGTTGGACGCACGCGAATACGAGATCAAGGCAGGCGGCGGCGCCGTAGTCGTTAAGATCAGTGGCAAAAAGGAAATTCTGTCCATTGATATATCCCCTGAGATCGTGGATCCCGATGATATCGAGACCCTGTCCGATATTCTTGTCGCCGGTGTCAATGAAGCCATCAAACGTGTGGAGGAAACCAACTCCACCGAAATGGAAAAGATCACGGGTAGTATGAGTATGCCCGGTCTGTTCTGATATGGCCGAGTACATTGAATCTTTGGTTCACCTGTCCGAGCAGTTTGCCAAACTGGGTGGCGTAGGAAAAAAAAGCGCCATGCGCATGGCGTTTTCGGTTTTGGACATGACAGAGGAGGATGCCGCTGCCTTTGCGCAGGCCATCCTTGATGCCAAGGCCAAAATACATCTGTGCCCTGTGTGTCAGAATCTGACAGACCGTGAGCTATGCCCCGTATGTGACGATGAAACCCGTGACCGTAGTACGGTTTGCGTGGTGTCGGATGCCCGTACCGTTATGGCTATGGAAAAAGTCAGAGAATATAAAGGCACTTACCACGTCCTTCATGGCGTCCTGTCTCCACTTAACGGGATCACGCCGGACAAGCTCAAGATCAAGGAGCTGCTTTCCCGTGTCAATGAGGGAGAAATTCAGGAAGTGATTGTGGCTACCAACGCCGATGTGGAAGGAGAAACCACCGCTATGTATCTGGCGCGTCTGCTCCGTCCATTGGGGCTGACCGTTACTCGCTTGGCTTACGGCATTTCGGTAGGCACCGATATTGAATATGCCGACGAGGTAACTCTATTTCGCGCCCTTCAAGGCCGACGGGACGTATAATTTGAATTCGTTAAGCAGAAAAACCGCATCCTGTTCAGGATGCGGTTTTTCTATAGCATTTGAATTATCTGATCTCGGTCATGCCGCCCATGTAGGGACGCAGAGCCTCGGGGATAGCCACGCTACCGTCTTCACGAAGGTTGTTCTCCAAGAAGGCGATGAGCATACGGGGAGGGGCTACTACGGTGTTGTTGAGGGTGTGGGCAAAGTAGTTTTTGCCGTCCTCTCCCTTGACACGGATCTTGAGGCGTCTAGCCTGTGCGTCACCCAGATTGGAGCAACTACCCACTTCGAAGTACTTCTTCTGTCTGGGGGACCATGCCTCCACGTCCAGAGACTTCACCTTCAGGTCGGCCAAGTCACCAGAGCAGCACTCCAGGGTGCGAACAGGGATGTCCAGGGTGCGGAAGAAGTCTACAGAGTTCTTCCACATTTGGTCATACCAGTAGTTGCTGTCCTCAGGCTTGCAGATGACGATCATCTCCTGCTTTTCGAATTGGTGGATACGGTACACGCCGCGCTCCTCAATACCGTGAGCGCCCTTCTCCTTGCGGAAGCAGGGAGAGTAGCTGGTGAGGGTGTAGGGAAGCTCGCGTTCAGGAACGATCTGATCCACGAATTTACCGATCATGGAATGTTCGCTGGTACCGATGAGGTAAAGATCCTCACCTTCTACCTTGTACATCATAGCGTCCATCTCAGCAAAGGACATGACACCGTCCACGATACCGCCGCGGATCATGAAGGGAGGCACGCAGTAGGTAAAGCCGCGGCCGATCATGAAGTCGCGGGCGTAGGAGATGATGGCGGAGTGGAGACGGGCAATGTTGCCCATCAGATAGTAGAAGCCGTTACCTGCCACACGACGGGCGGCCTCCAAATCCAGCCCCGACAGTCTTTCCATAATGTCGGTGTGGTAGGGAATTTCAAAATCAGGCACCAAGGGTTCGCCAAACTTTTCCTTTTCTACATTGCAGGAGTCATCGGGACCGATGGGCACGGAAGGATCGATCATGTTGGGAATGGTGAGCATGATCTCGCGGATGCGGGCATCCAGCTTTTGGATCTCGGCATCCAATGCGGCCATCTCATCGGCGTTGGCCTTTACCTTGGCATTGTTTTCATCGATCTGCGTCTGGAGGGTAGCTTTTTCAGCTTCATCAGTAGCCTTTTTCATACGTCCGAACAGCCCGCCGTTGGCCTTGGAAATTTGATTTCTCTGAGCCTTGAGCTGATCGGTCATCTGAATGTTCTTACGTCTCTGCTCGTCGAGGGCGATGACCTCATCTACCAAGGGAAGCTTTTTGTCTTGGAACTTTTTGCGGATGTTCTCCCTGACAAGCTCGGGGTTTTCTTTCAAAAATTTGATGTCAAGCATTTTTCTTACCACGCTATATCTTTAGATTTTTCGGGGGCAAAAGTGCCCATATTTTCCTTATTATATCACTCATTTGCGCTTTCGTCAAGAGGAAAGCAAGATTTTTTCATTTCGGTTTCATTAGTTTTTTTGATACTCGGTGTTTGAGCTTGGCGTATAAAAATGTGTAAATGAGAAAGAAGAGAAATTTTCAAAAAGTATAGACAAATTATGGTTTATATGATATAATAAACCGTACAAAATTCAACCTCGGTTTGGGCAAAATGCAAAATCAAGCCGGAAAAGTTTCTGAACGTCGGATGCTTTTCTTTTCGGTGCGCTTTTGAACCTTCATACGAACTTTATTTTGATATTTTAAATGTAAAGGAGCGTTAAAATGACAAATCGTGAACGTGCCATGAACATTCTGCATTACAAGCCTGTCGACCGCCTGCCTGCCGTACATTTCAGCTACTGGCCGGAGCTGCTGGTTGAGTGGGCAGAGCAGGGGAAGATCCCCGCTGATTTAGCCATAGGGAATCATGATGGTAGCGCCAAAGAGGTTGAACTTGACAAGCTCATCGGTTGGGATTTTAACTGGAACTTCGTAGTAGGTACCAATAACGGACTATACCCCGGTTTTGAGACAAAAGTACTGGAGGAGTTACCCGACGGATCCCGACGAGTTCAGAATCACAATGGTCTAATTGAAAAAATTAAGCCCGGCATTACATCCATTCCCTCGGAGGACGATTACCTGCTCAAGGATAGGGAAGCATTTGAGACGTTGTACCGTTCCAAAATGCAGTTTTCACCCGACCGCGTGAATTTGGAGTATTTCAAGCATTTCAACGAGCATCGTCCGTGGGATGTTCCCGTGGGCTTCCATGTGGGATCTGTGTTAGGCTCAATACGTGACATGGTATCCGTGGTGGGCATGAGCTACCTCCTTTATGATGAGGACGAAGATCTGTTTGCCGATGTTGTGGACACCTTTGCTGATATGCAGTACGAATGTGTCAAAGCAGTATTGGAGACAGGCGCAAAATTCGATTTTGCCCACTATTGGGAGGACATCTGCTTCAAAAGTGGCCCGCTGCTCTCTCCCGAGATCTTCAATGAGCTGTGCGGTAAGCACTACAAGAAACGCAACGATCTGCTCCACCGATACGGCATCGACATCATTTCTCTGGATTGTGACGGCGTGGTGGATAAGCTCATTCCTACTTGGCTGGAGAATGGAGTCAATGTTCTGTTTCCCATTGAGGTCGGTGTGTGGGGTGACCAGTTTGAAGCCGCCCGCAAGAAGTATGGAGAGCGTATTTTGGGTATCGGCGGCATGGACAAGACCGCCCTCCGCAAGGATAAGGCCGCCG
>SVTB01000064.1 GCA_015064015.1 Oscillospiraceae bacterium
CTTGCATTCATATTCATAGAGCTTTTCGTCGGTGATCCTGCCCGCGTTGTATGCGCCCACCGCCTCAAACATGGAAGAAAGGCTGGTTTTTCTACCTTCCACTCTGCCTGCAAGCATGGGGCCGCCGCTGACGAACACGGTGGGAATATTCACCCGCGCCGCCGCCATCAAAAGTCCGGGCACATTTTTGTCGCAGTTAGGTACCATGACGAGGCCGTCAAATCCGTGAGCGAGAGCCATGGCTTCGGTAGAGTCGGCGATGAGGTCACGGGTAACAAGAGAATACTTCATACCCGTATGTCCCATAGCAATGCCGTCGCAAACGGCAATGGCAGGAAATACGATGGGCGTACCGCCCGCCATGGCAACGCCAAGCTTGACGGCATCCACGATCTTGTCCAGATTCATGTGCCCGGGCACGATCTCGTTGTAGGAGCTGACGATGCCGATTAAGGGGCGTTTTTGTTCTTCTTCGGTAAGTCCAAGCGCGTGAAATAAGCTGCGATGAGGTGCGTTTTGAACACCATCTACTACGTTTTCTTTTGACATATATTTCTCCTTTGAAAAAACTCTCTGCTTCGTAGGGTCGCACTGCGTGCGCCCGCGGGCGACCGCAGGTCGCCCCTACGGTAAAAGGCGGTTTAATTGTTGATGAGCTTATCCTCGTCGCTCCAGCTATACAGCTTGCGGATATCCGCACCGACCACCTCGGAGGGATGCTCGCTTGCCTTTTTTCTCATGGCGTTGAAATGAACCTGCGCCCCTGCGGAGGACATATCGAGAAGGAAATCCTTTGCGAACGTACCGTCCTGGATGTCGGAGAGGATCTTCTTCATGGCCTTCTTGGTGTCCTCGGTGATGATCTTGGGGCCAGTAACGTAGTCGCCGTACTCGGCGGTGTTGGAGATGGAGTAGCGCATGCCCGCAAAGCCGCTCTGGTAGATCAGGTCAACGATGAGCTTCATCTCGTGGATGCACTCAAAGTAGGCGTTTCTCGGATCGTAACCCGCCTCCACCAGCGTCTCGTAGCCCGCCTGCATGAGGGCGCAGACGCCGCCGCAAAGCACGGCCTGCTCGCCGAAGAGATCGGTCTCGGTCTCGGTGCGGAAGGTGGTCTCCAGTACCCCCGCGCGGGCACCTCCGATGCCCAGAGCGTAGGCAAGACCCAGCTCCCACGCGTCCCCCGTGGCGTCCTGCTCCACCGCGATCAAACAGGGCACTCCCTTGCCCGCCTGGTACTCGGAGCGGACCGTATGACCGGGGCCCTTGGGGGCGATCATGATGACGTTGACGTTCTGGGGAGGCTTGATGCAACCGAAATGGATGTTAAATCCATGGGCGAATGCCAAGGTTTTGCCCTCGGTGAGATTGGGCTCGATGGACTCCTTGTAGAGGGCCGCCTGCTTTTCGTCGTTGATGAGGATCATGATGATGTCAGCAACTTTTGTGGCTTCTGCTGATGTCATAACCGTAAGGCCCTGCGCCTCTGCCTTTGCCCAGCTCTTGGAGCCCTCGTAGAGACCGACAACGACGTTGACGCCACTATCCTTCAGGTTGAGGGCGTGGGCGTGTCCCTGCGAGCCGTAGCCAATGATCGCAACGGTCTTGCCGCTGAGCTTCTGAAGATCGCAATCCTGCTGGTAAAAAATTCTGTTTGCCATGGTATGATACCTCTTTCATAAAATATTTGTTTTGTTTTGGGGACGTGGGGAGGGACCTTGGGGGATGTCGGTCCCTGCAAAAATGAGGATCTGTTATTACAGATTCAGGTTTTGGCGCAGGGTAGATGCGCCTTTTTCAATGGATGCCGTACCGGTACGGCAGATCTCCAAAATGGTATGATCCCGCATGAGGGAAATAAAGTCATCCATTTTCATGCTGTTACCAATGACTCGAAGGACGATGGAATCCTTGGTGTAATCAATGGTTTCCGCCTTGAAGGCCTCAGCCGCCGCGTGGATCTCGTCGCGGGTTGCGGGATCGTTTTTGAGCTTGATGAGCATCAGCTCACAGCTGAGGGAATTGCTCTGGGTCAGCTCCTTGATGGAGCAAACGTCGGGCAGTTTATAGAGTTGATTGATCAGCTGTTGCTTGCCGTCCTCCTCGCCGTCAAAGCTGAAGGTGATGCGGGAATACTCCCCCGACTCGGTCTCGCTGGCGGTGATGGAGCTGATGTTGAACTGACGGCGGCGGAACATACTGGTCAGGCGGTTGAGTACGCCGAACTGGTTTCGTACCAATACCGCCAGTGTATATCGGTTCATAATTCCACCTCCAATTTCGTGATGATGTCGTCCATACTGCCCCCGGGCGGAAGCATGGGAAGGACGAATTCGTCCTTGTCGATCTTGCAATCGATGATGTACGGCCCCTCGGCCGCAAAGGCTCGGGTCAGAGCCCCGTCCAATTCTTCGGGCGTCGTGACCGCCTCGCCATCCGCGCCGAAGGCTTTGGCAAAGGCGGCAAAATCGGTCTTGCGCTCGAGTACGGAATTGGAATAATGCTTGTCGTAGAATAGGGTCTGCCATTGGCGAACCATGCCCAACACACCGTTATTCATAATCACGACCACGACGGGCACGTTGTACCGAACGGCGGTTGCAAGCTCATTTAAGTTCATGCCAAAGCTTCCGTCGCCCGTAATGAGCACGCTTCGTTCGCCTGTACCGTATGCCGCGCCGATTGCCGCGCCGAAGCCGTAGCCCATGGTACCGAGGCCGCCGCTGGACGCAAAACGTCTTGCGGTTTTGAAATGAAGGCTTTGCGCCGCCCACATCTGGTGCTGGCCCACGTCGGTGCAAACGGCCGTGTTGGCACCGAGATGCTTGTTTAGTGTCAAAATCGCTCTGCGGGGAGTGAGTCCTTCCCGGTTATCAAGATATGTTTCTTCTTCCCTACGGAAAGCGTTAACCTTCGCCATCCAATCGGGCTTTTCGCCTGCATTCAAAAGAGGCAAAAGCTTTTGCAAGGTAAGCCTTACGTCTCCGCGCAGACCGCAGAGCGAATGGACAGTCTTGTTCAGCTCCGATCCGTCCACGTCGACGTGAACGATCTTGGCACCCGTGGCAAACTTCGTGCGATTGCCCGTGACTCGATCATTGAAGCGAACGCCGAGGGAGAGGATGACGTCGGCATTGTGCATGGACATGGACGAAGCATAGTGTCCGTGCATGCCCTGCATACCCAGGAACCGCGGGTGATCAGTGGGGATCGCCGACAGCCCCATCAAGGAACAGCCGATTGGCGCGTCGAGCTTTTCTGCAAGGGCAAGCACTTCATCCTGTGCATTCGCCGTGATCACGCCACCGCCAAAGTAGATAAAGGGACGCTTTGCCGAATTGATGATTTCTGCCGCTTCCTCGATACGAACGTCCTTTGCGGCAAAGGACTCGTCCTTTTCTACGGGAGCCTGCGTTTCATATTCGCATGTTGCGATCTGCACATCCTTGGGCACGTCAATCAGTACAGGCCCCGGCCTGCCCGATTTAGCAAGCTTGAACGCCTCTCGGATGGTGTCCGCTAAATCTTCCACGTTGCTGACGAAATAATTGTGCTTGGTGATGGGAAGCGTCACCCCCGTAATGTCGATCTCCTGGAAGCTGTCCGTACCGATCTGTGTTGTCGGGACGTTTCCGCAGATGGCAACCAGGGGAATCGAATCCAAATAGGCGGTGGCAATACCTGTAACAAGGTTGGTCGCACCGGGACCGGAGGTGGAGATTACCACGCCGACCTTCCCTGTTGTTCGGGCGTAACCGTCCGCCGCGTGCGCCGCTCCCTGCTCGTGGGCGGTCAATACGTGGTTGATTTCATTTTGGTACTTATACAGGCTGTCATATACGTTGAGGATCTGACCGCCGGGATACCCGAAAACCGTCTCACAGCCCTGTTCAATTAAGGTTTTTACAAGAATATCGGATCCGCAAAAATGCATTTTTTCACCCCTTTTCTGTTTGGATGCAATCATATCAGCTTAAATCCTTCGCGCCGCAAGGACTGCGTGATCAAATTGACGTGGTCAAAATCTCTTGTTTCCATTTCGATACGGAGGAAACAGCCGTTGACGCTCTCGGTGTTGCCCTTTTCGTAGTGAACACCGGTGACGTTACCACCGCAATCGGCGATGATGCGGGATATCTCCTTGAGCTGTCCGGGCTTGTCGATCAGCTCAATGAGAAGGCTCGACGAGCGTCCCGACTTGAGAAGTCCACGGTCGATCACACGGGATAGGCTGGTAACGTCGATATTACCGCCCGATACAACGGCGACCACTCGTTTGCCCTTCAAATGGAACTTGTCAAACATGACAGCCGCGACCGCCGTCGCGCCCGCCCCCTCGGCAATCATCTTTTGCTTTTCGATAAGAGCAAGGATCGCAGAAGAAACCTCATCATCGGTAACGAGCGCGATCTCGTCCACGTACTCTTTGCATAGAGCGTATGTGTTTTCACCGGGTTTCTTGACGGCGATTCCGTCTGCGATCGTTGAAACCGAAGGAAGACATTCAATTTCTCCATCCTTCACCGAGTTATACATGCTCGGCGCGCCTGCCGCCTGTACGCCGTAGACCTTGACCGAAGGCCGAATTTGTTTTACTGTATAAGCAATGCCGGAAATCAGCCCGCCGCCACCGATGGGAACCACGATGGCATCAATGTTATCAAGGTCGTTCAGAATTTCAAGCGCGATCGTACCTTGCCCCGCGATGACGTTTTCATCGTCAAAGGGATGGACAAAGGTGTACCCCTCGCTGTCACGCAACTCCAGCGCCTTCGCATAAGCATCATCGTAGCAGCCCTCCACGAGACAAACCTCCGCACCGTAGCCCTTGGTGGCCTCCACCTTGGAGATAGGGGCACTGTCGGGCAGGCAGATCAAGGACCGGATGCCGTTCTTGGTAGCGGCGAGTGCCACCCCCTGTGCGTGATTTCCCGCGGAGCAGGCGATGACACCTTTTTTCTTTTCCTCGTCGGTCAGCATCGCAATTTTATATGCCGATCCTCTCACCTTAAACGAGCCTGTGATCTGTAGATTCTCGGGCTTCAGATATAACTCGCAATCGGAAGCGATTCCGTAAGCCCGCACCAGCTTTGTTTCACGGACGATGCTCTTGAGCACCGTTTGCGCATTGAATACTTTGTCAAGAGATAGCATTTGGGTCTCCGCCTTTCATAAGTTTTGGTTGCATCGGAATATGGCGGCTGGGGGACGAAAAACACACCCGTCCCAAAGCCTGAAATTTTGCTTTGAGACGGGTGCTTCATAATTCAACACTCGCGGTACCACTCAAATTGCGGATAGGAAGATTCCGCCACCTCTTCGAAGTCAGATAACTTCTATGCACTAACGCAGCATACACGGGAAACGCCTACTGGGTGTATTTTGCCTTGCGGCAAAAGCCTTTGGGGCTTCCGGCTCAGAAGGGATAAGAAATCTACGGTCATTTATCGGGATCGCACCAGCCCCGACTCTCTGTGAAAATCGCTTGTAGCTTCCGTCTTCATCAACGCCTTTGTTTCAAGTTTGAAAAACATTTTTGAAAAATTCATCTGAAAGGGTCTTGCTTTTTTCGCCTTTTTATTATATAATACTTTCCAGCATTAGTCAAGTGGATAGTTTCGATGATAGTCATCTAACATTTCGATGAATCGAAGGAGAATGAAATGGAACTCAGAAACCTCATTACCTTTATACACGTAGCCGAGCTGGGAAGCTTTACGAAAGCGGCCGAGCAGCTGGGGTATTCACAATCCACGATATCATTTCAAATCAAACAGCTTGAGGACGAGATCGGGTGTCTTTTGTTTGAGCGAATCAACCATACGATCACGCTGACCGACAGAGGGCACGAGCTTGTTTCCTACGCTCATCAGATCCGGGCGTTGACCGAGGACTTCAAAGAAAGCCTTACGAAAGAGGAGGAGTGCAGCGGTCATATTCACGTTGTTACACCCGACTCGATCTGCGAGGAGATGATATCCGCTCGTTATCTGGATTTCCACCAAAAATATCCCTCTATTTCCATCCGGTTTACCACCGGCGACTCGGCGTTACTGCTGAATATGCTGGATCATAACGAAGCGGACGTCATTATTACGCTTGACCACCGCTTGTATCATAAGGACTATGTGATTGCCAAGGAAGAACGGTTGCCGATGCATTTTGTTGCCGCGCCGAACTCAAAGTTTGCATACGCAAAAGAACTATCCATCAAGGACATAGCAGGCGAGCCGTTTATATTGACCGAATATGGCCAAGGCTACCGACGGGTATTGGACAAGGAGCTTGCCAAAAAGTCCCTTGAAATAACTCCTGTGCTTGAAATCGGAAGGACCGATATTATTACGCGCATTCTGGCACAGAGCGATATGATTTCCTATCTTCCCGACTTTGTTACCGAGGAATTGATAAAATCCGGGGAACTGTGCTACCTGGACGTTGTGGATATCAATATTGATATCTGGAAACAGTTGATCTACCATAAAAACAAATGGATGTCCAAAAGTCTTAAAACCTTCATTGAGTATATCAAGGCTCACGAATTCACAAATTGATTTTGCAAGAGAAAGCACTGCAACAGCAGTGCTTTCCCTGTTTCGCCGATATCGTTGAGCGGATATGAGCCCCGCAAGGTCGCAAGACCTTGCGGGGCGTGCGCACAGATACGCGGAACGGCGGTTCCCTTCTGCGCACGCAGGGGGTAAGATTCCCGTATGGTGTGCTCCTTTCGGTTGGTTTGGGATCAAACGGACTGTGTCTTGCTTCCCTTGGTCACACCGCTCTCGTTGTAGGCGTCCACCGTGACGAAGTAGGTGACCCCCTTGGTGAGGCAGTAGACAGTGGCTTCACAGTCGCCGATGACCTGCCAATGGGTGTGGAGCTGATCGGGGGTGATACCCCAGCGGATGACGTAGCCTTGGGCTTCTTCCACGGGATCCCATCGAACCGTCATGTTGCGGGTGTCCTCGCCGCGGATCGCGGTGAAACGCGGGGCGTTCTTGGGTGCTTCCCCGCCGCCAAAACCAAAGACGCGAAGACCGCTGACCGAGAATTTTCCTCCTGCAGGAGTATCTCCGCAGTTGGTGAGCTTGAGGTAACGGAGGGCGGTTGTCTGCTCCAATTCAATATAGTCATGGGGCAGATCGTTCGTGCTGTCGCGGCGGTCGATGAGGATGAACCAGCTTTCACCGTCCAAGGAAGCCTCCAAGGTATACTTGTAAGCAAAGCCGAGGCCTCTGCCGCCCACAGCCTCCACGTCCTGGTCAGCGAAGTTGACTTGAACGGCGCAAGCCTCGTAGACCTTGCCCAGATCCGTCCACAGCCATTCCCCCGCGTTACCCGTCTCAGCACTCCACCAGGTGCGGAGACTTTCGTCGAAGGCCTTGTCGGGGGTGTGGTCACGATTCAGGGATGAGGAAGCCTTGGCGGTCTTGCGGAGGGAGAGAAGGTGCCAGCCTGCGTCAGAGTCGGTGAAGGGATCGGCTGTCTCGTGGGGGAGGAGTTGAGGGTAATCCCCTCGATAGGTGTTGGTGTAGATGAGTCCGTCCACCACCCTTGCGGGGAAGAGGCAGAGGCGGCGCTCAAAGATATGATTGACGCTGACGGCTACGGTGTCCATCTTCCAGTAGTTGCCCCTCTTGTCCGCGAACACGCACCCGTGACCCGCGCCCCGCATGAAGCCTGTGGCCTTGTAGACAACGGGGCTGTTCTCGCAGTAGGTAAAGGGGCCCATAGGGGAATCCGAGACCGCACAGCCGTCGCAGTAGCCCGCGTATTCCGTACCCGGGACAGCGTAGGTAAGATAGTACTTCCCGCCGATCTTGTTCATCCATGGACCCTCCAAATGGGTGCGGCCACCCTCCACCTCGTTGACATCCCCGACCCGCTCAAAGCCGCGGGTGTCACGATCGCTTTGAAAGATGTCCACGGGGCCTTCCAGGATCTTAGAGGGATCCCGGGGATCCAGCTTGCAAACGTGGAGGGGATGGACTGGGCTCAGACCCTCGTAGCAGTACAGCGAGCCGTCATCATCCACGAACAAGGCGGGATCGTCCCAGTAGTAGGGTCTGCCCGCGTTGACCCAGGAGTCGGGATCGCGGGGGTTATCGGAGTAGAGGATGCTTCCCCCCTGGCAGTGGGTAATATAGATCCGATCCCCCATCACCACAGGGCCGGGGGCGAAGAGACTGAATTCGGGCTGCTTTTCGAGATCCACCTCAATGAACTCCCAATTCGCCAGATCGGGGGATACCCAATAGCCCGAGCCGTGGGAGGCGAAGAGGTAGTATTCGTCCTTGTACAGCACCACGGCAGGGTCGGCGGACTCCCGGGAGCACATGGGAGACTGGTACTGGTAGTTAATGTTGAGCGGATTGCATATGGTATGGATCTTCATGTCTGTCTCCTTGCAAGAACTCTCTGAGCATTGACAGCTCGCAGAGCTCGTTCTTTTGAAGTACGATGCAGGATGCCGCTTCCCCTGTCGGGAGAATGGTAGCCGCCGACAGCATACTGCACAGCCGCGCGCGCTTCCTCACGGCAGATACGGGTTTGTAGCAATTATATCACACAAACACATCGAAGTCAATACAATTGATATACTTTTCGATCGAACCTCATTGTTCGATCTCCTTACGGTTGAGAATGGGCTTGCGGAAATCTCCGCTTCGAGTTTCTGCCTCTATGTTAGAATGTTGTCGTGGTACTCGTCGTGCTTTCTCCACGGGGTGCCACCTCTGTGTCTTGACCCGAAAGTGTCCGTGCGAGATTCCGCACCGTCATTTTGATCTCCGTGAGCATCCCGTGGCAGCAGGGCTCGTTCAGCATTCGGATCGGAACCACCTTGTCTCTCATTTGATAGTAGGTGCCCAGCATCCCCTCCGCCTGCGGTGCGTAAATCAGGATCAAATGGTAATCCGCTTCCCTTCTGATCTCCACCGCATCGGTATACTTGTCAATGTGGATCACCCCCTGCCGGTTCAGATACTCGCACACCGTTGGCAAATCACCGCAGACGGCTATTCTTACGCCTCGGAGCATTTCGGTCTCTTTGGTTCTTCGTGTCATGCGCTCCGCTCTCCTTTCGTGCTTTTTTACTTCTTCAGTACATATGTATTATAGCATATTTTCGCACTTCGTGCGAGAGTGCGCATAATTGAATCTTTTTTGCGCATAATTTGTTCAAATCCTCATTTTTCTGCCCCTTTTGTGGGGTAAAACGGCTTCTACCGAGGACAACCGAGCTGTTCCGACCGTGTTTTTGGCACAGCCTCCCTGTCTTGACAGGCTCCTCCGTGAAAGCCCCTACGACGCAAAAAAGAGCGAGTTGGACACTTTTCGGTGTTCAACTCGCTTTGACTTGGCGGAGTGAGCGAAACGTAAAACGTCTCCTTTTTCAAAGTTCATGAGCTAATTTCTTTACGGTTGGGACGTCCGGTGCGGCAATACTGATGTCGTTCACACATATTTACAACGAACACTTTCAAACCCCCCGCCCTTGCAGGCGGGGGATCGGCTACTGTAAAGAGAAGATAAAAACGCGTCATCAGCAGAAGCCCTGGTCATTCGGATACCCGTCAGTCTTTCTTCTTAAGAGTGATCATCGCAGCGGCAGCTACCAACAATACGCCAAGTGATCCTACTGCAGAAGAGCAGCCTTTCTCATCATTGTGCTTACTGCCATCCTCGTTCCCTTGGGTCACTTCTCCGACAGGAGATGAGTGAAAGTGCTTTTTTCATAATATACTCTCCTTAAAAAAATACAGTCAGAAAATTCACTTCGGTTACCATTATTGCCGTTATTATAGAACGCCTTTTTGTAAGATGATATTCGCGTAAAGAGCTTTTTCACCGGTAGCAATGATGGCATATGCCTCTTTAGCTTCCTCATAGAAAGCGAATCTTTCGATTTCTCCGAAGGCGAGACTGCCTCTTTCCTCGTATTCGGCAACGATGGCTTTGTATTGATCCCAAATAGGCGTTTTCACGGGATCACCGGGTGTAACTTGCATAAGAGATACGGGATGGGCAACGTAGGAGTCCAGAGGAAACAATTGTAAAATTGCATCCAGCAAGTCGGCAGCACCGTGGCCGTCCGCGCGAAGCACGATCGCGTTTTTGCCTATGCTTTCGGATGGAAAATTGGCGTCAGCAATCACCAGACGGTCACCGTGCCCCATTTCGCATAAAACTTTTAGCATTTCAGGTGACAGAATGGGAGGGATGTTTTTTAACATAATAAATTCCTCTATTCAGTTTTTTCATTGATTGACCATAAGGTCCAGTATTTTTCTTTCTCCGGCCTCCAGTTTGAGCCTGCACCGTTCAACGCCATAGAGCAGAAGACTGGTGTCAACCGTACGGTGAGCCGTGACCGTTATCCGCACAGCACCTTGCTCGTTCCAGTCAATATCCACCGTTCCCTCGGGGAACACCAAGCCGCAAACAGAGCCGTGAGTCAGCCGCGCCGGCAGGGCCGGCAGAATAGAAAGCGCATCCTTCTGATAGCAAAACAGCATTTCCTGCAGGGCGTTGACAGCACCGAAGGCGGCGTCAAGCTGAACGAAGGCCTCTCCCCCCCACTCCAGGGTGACACCCATCTGTCTCCAGTCATTGTGAGTTGTCATGAGGGATTCCATGATCACGCTTTTAGCCATCACATCCAAGCATTCAACGGATTTTTCCGCATCACCCATGCGCGCGTAAATATTCGCCATGTGGGCGAGAGACCAGCCCGATTGAGCCCCCAGCTCCCTCAGCCTGACTGCCTGCTTGAAGGCTTCAAACAGCGCAGGCTGATCATGTGCCGTCACCTCGCTACCGGGGAACACGGGGTATATGTGAGATAAGTGACGGTGATGGTAATTATCCTGAATGTCGGGGTGCATCCACTCCTTGATCGCACCGTCCTCATTGATCATATAGGGAGGGATCCCGGCGAGGAGCTTGCGGAAGGAGGCCTCCTCGTGGGCATACATCCCCGTGATCTCCATGCCGCAAAGCAGATGGGTCAAAAGCTCCTTGAGGATGGCGAAGTCCATGGTAGCGTTCTGTGCCACCACACCCGTATGACCATGGGGCGTGTTTTCAGGGGAGACCGACGGATACAGACGGATGTACTCTCCGTCCTCTACCGCATAATCCCGGTAGAACAGAGCGGCCTCGTACATGAAGGGGAGAATTACCTCTCGCAGGAGGGCTTCGTCTCGGGTGTAGAGATAATATTCCCAAAAGTGGCGGCAGAGCCAACCGGCACAGCTGATCCAGTTGACAATGACCGAAACAGGAACACCGGGACCGGAAGCGTGGGGCGTGGTATAGGCCGATATCCAAATGCCTCTCGTCCCAAACATCTGCTTGGCGCATTCGCGAAGCTTTTCTATCTTGGCTGTATAGTAGCGAAGCAAGGGGGGAATGGCGTAGGACAGGCCGCTGGCCATAGTATGCCAGTAGGTGATCTCTACGTTTTCATTAGCCACGTATTGGCTCCAGGCCAGATGATGGTCCCCGTGCCACAAGCCGTACAGGGGAACGGGATTTCCTTTTTCGGAGGCGGCCGAGATGAACAGATAGCGGCCGAACCGCCAGAGCCGTTCCAAAAGTGCGGGAGAGGCCTCGCTGTCATAGGCCTCGTCAAGCATCTGCTCGTTGGTAGCGGTAAAGGCCTCATCATCGGCGAGCTCTACGGTCACGCTGTCGTAGAGAGGCTTGTGGAGAGCGACGTGCGCTTGCAACAGCTCCTCATATGTCTTTCCCTGAACTTCATTCAACGAGCAATCCGTGCCGTTGGAAGCGCAACGGATCAGGATCATGTAGTCATTGCCCGTAACTGTCAAGGCGTTGCCCTTTACGGTTGTCGAAACATCGCCCGCAAATTCTACCTTGACCTCGGTGTAACGATCTGCCGAAGCGCGGTATATGCTTTGTTCGGCAGTGACACATGCAACAACAGCGTTGTATAGCTTGAAATCATAGGTGGCTGTAAAGGGCGTGTCAGCTCTCATCCGCATGACCGTTACGTCAGCGGCACGGGAAACAAAGGCCTCTCGGCGGAAGTGACAACCGTTAATCATGAATTCAACGAAGGCTTCTCCCGTTTGCATATTCACGCCGCGGCGGTAGTGCTTGAACGCCGCAGACGGTGTGAACGTCATTTCCAACCATCCCAGGGGGTGGGGACAGTCAATAGGGGTACCATACCCCGCATCTCTTAGGGCACACGGTAGATTTTCAGCGTTGGCCGCAGCGTAATCGCCTTGATCCAATGCTTCCCGCATAGACTCGATCGCATGGGTAACGTCGGGGATCTCACGATCGAAGCCCCCTTCCCACAGATCGTGGCGGTTGAAGGTGATCTGCTCATTGCCGACAGCCCCGGGGATCAGAACACCCGTCAGACCGTTGCCGAGGGGCAACGCCTCCCGCCAAAGCTCCTTGTGCCATCCTGCAGGCTTCCTTAAAGTATAAACATGTCT
>SVTB01000065.1 GCA_015064015.1 Oscillospiraceae bacterium
GTCACCGCCAAACAGCTCGCAGACCGCCTCAGCCTGAGTCCGGATGGTGCAGGCAGGAGCTTTTTGAACGAGAATATCGCCGCTCTCGCCATGCTCAAAGGCAAACAGCACCAGATCCACCGCTTCGTCCAGAGACATGATGAAGCGGGTCATACTACCATCGGTGATAGTGATGGGGTTGCCGGCACGGATCTGGTCGATCCACAGCGGGATCACCGAGCCGCGGGAGCACATGACGTTGCCGTAACGGGTGCAGCAGATCTTGGTCTTGTCGGGGGAGACGGTGCGGGACTTGGCCACGATGACCTTCTCCATCATGGCCTTGGAGGTACCCATGGCGTTGACGGGGTAGGCGGCCTTGTCGGTAGACAGACAAACAATGTTTTTGACCCCCGCTTCGATGGCGGCGGTGAGGACGTTTTCGGTGCCCAGTACGTTGGTTTTGACAGCCTCGATGGGGAAGAACTCGCAGGAGGGTACCTGCTTGAGCGCCGCAGCGTGGAAGATATAGTCCACCCCGTGCATGGCGTTCTTTACGGAGTCAATATCACGGACATTGCCGATGTAGAATTTGATCTTATCCGCCACTTCAGGCATTTTGGCCTGAAATTCATGCCGCATATCATCCTGCTTCTTTTCATCGCGGGAGAAGATACGGATTTCTCCAATGTCGGTTTTGAGGAAGCGGTTGAGTACGGCGTTGCCGAAGGATCCTGTGCCGCCGGTAATCAGCAGGGTTTTATTGGTAAAAAGAGACATAATGACCCCCTTAGAGCGTATCATTCAAATGATTAACTTATATTATATCACATTTTGTCTTGACCGTCAATAGTGCAGTACGATTTTTCGTCGTATCATGCAAAAAGCCTTTGCGCAGAGCAAAGGCTTTCACTTTAGTATAAAATCGTGACCTGATCAGACATGGTATCCAGTATGCGTCGGCGCAGAATGAAATAATATCCCCGTCGCACGATATACAGATGCGGAACCTCCTCGCGAACCGTGAAAAACATTTTCTTGCCGCAAGGCCCTCTGGAGGACAGAAGATAGGGGGAGACGAGAATCACCGCGGTATCCTTTTCCTGCGCCATAGCCATGGCAGATCTCTCAATAAAGGAGTTTCCGAGGAAGGATACTTTGTCAGAAAGAATGATTACCCGTATGCGCCTGTCGGTCAAGGCCTCCCTCATGATTCGGTTGGCCTCTTTTGCGCGAATACAAGCCGCCAAGAGTGTGACGGTTATGCAAATCAGTAATACAGGCAGAAGGGTGATGAAAAAGGCAGATAACAAAAGGGTTACCATCACTACGGAGAGAATCGTGGCTATGGTACGGATCAGGCGAAGCCTCCGGATATAATGGGTGATCCTGCGAATATAAAAGCCCAAAGCAGAATCTTTGACAGATTGGATTAAATACCGAAAATAGCTTTTTTTCGAAAATCGGCGGGCATTGACCTGTCCCATATGAATAAGCTCGGCACACTGCCTGTCTGTTTCCGTGCCCTTTTTCCGCTTCCTTCGTTGGGATACGGTGTTATCCTCTTCGCCGTATACACCCTTAAGTTGAGATATTTTTCGTTTGAGACGGGCATTTTCCCGTTGCGCGCGTAGGAGAGCCTTGTCTTTTTCAGACAGGGCCTTGGACAACCTCTTATTTTCCTTTTTCAGCTTTTTCGGATCCATACGTTATGCTTCTTCGGGATGCCAGGTGATATCCCTGAAGGCCGGGAGGAAGTTGGCGCGTTCCTCAGCGGTACCTGCCACCTCAACACCCGATACGGGATCATAGAAATACTGATAGCAGAAGATGCTGATACCTACACACTTTTCCAAGGTCCCCGTGTATTCCACGCAACGCTTCATGATATCGGTGGATTCAGCCCACTCGTTCTTGCCGGCGGCGCCTGCGTAATTATCTACTTTGGAAAGCGCCTTGCCAAAGCTCATACCGATGATCAAGGTTACCTTTTCGTTCTTGATGATATCCTGCCATGTATGGCTGAGGGTATCAAAGGCGCAGGTGGCGTGCTTGAAGCCGAAGTAGATCTGGGGCATGATATAATCAAGATACCCCTCATCGGAGCACCACTTATAAACGTCGGCATAGTGGGAATCGTAAACAGTTTTGATATTGCCCGCAGGGCTGATACCGAACAGAGCCTTGGGGTCATGGGCTTTGGTGGCTTCGTAAAGACCGGAAACCAGCTTGTCGAGATTTTCAC
This sequence comes from Oscillospiraceae bacterium, assembly GCA_015064015.1. Lineage (GTDB taxonomy): Bacteria > Bacillota > Clostridia > Oscillospirales > CAG-272 > CAMEON01. The sequence goes on from SVTB01000065.1 coordinate 2,225, forward strand.
GTCTCCAATCGGCCAAAGGCAACTTGCCGCCCTCGCTCTTGTAAGCGTTGTAGGCAGTGGCATCAAAGGAGGCATCGGTGGTGGGGTAGAAGTAGTCGTCCATATGAACACCCTCAACGTCGTACTTGTCGAGGATTTCCTTAGCACCGTCGATGATGAGCTGGCGAACCTCCTCATAGGCGGGATTCAGATAAACATTGTTGCCTACGGCAATTACGAATTTGCCCTTGGTGGTGCTGTTGGTGTACCAATCCTTGATGGCGTAGCCCGCAGGGACTTGGTTGATCTCGGATGTGGTCATGCCGCGAAGGGGATTGATCCATGCGTGTACATCCAAGCCGCGCTCGTGGGCGGCATCAATCAGGATGGCCATGGGATCGTAGGTGAAATCCTTAGCGTAGCTACCCGTGGTGTAGCGGCTGGGGGGATAAACGTCGGAGGGATACATACTGTCGGCGTTGGGACGCATCTGCACAATGACGGTATTGAAGCCGTTGGCAGCGACATTGTCCAGCACTTTGCCAATACGCGTGGTGTAGTCGGCCTCGTCTCTCTGCTTGCCGCCATTGGTGTAAATGCCGGACAAATCAAACTGGGACAGCCACATGGCCTTCCAATCCTCGGTAATGGACTGAGGAGGCTCGGTAGGAGCCTCGGTGGGCTCTTCGGTAGGCGCTTCTGTGGGCATTTCTGTGGGAGCCGTCGTGGGTGTTTCTGTTGCCATAACTTCAACCTCCGTTTCGGTGGGTGTTTCAGTGGGTGTAACGGGAGCTTCTGTAGGGGCTGTGGTGGGTGCCTCGGTGGGAACAGAGTTACCTCCGTCACAGGCAACAAGAAGCAGGAGAGAGACGAGCAGAAGGCTCATCGTCAAAAGCAGAGTGAGACGGGAAGAAATTCGATTCATGGGGGGTTCCTTTCGCATATGTAATGTGGTGATCTATGGCAGTATTATAGCATATATCTACCAAATATGCAAGGGGGATTTACCATTTCTTCAAAATTCTTGTCTTTTTTGATTCGCTTGGCTTTCCATGGTTGACAAAACCATATTTTTGCGGTATAATATTATTTTAGAAAACTATCACTCATTTTAGAGGTGACTTTTATGTATATCTTAGGCATGGAAAGCTCCTGTGACGAAACCTCTGCCGCCATCATTGAGATGGGAGGGGGAACCCGCCGCATTTGCTCCAATATCGTGGCCTCTCAAATCGACACCCACCGTCTCTACGGCGGTGTTGTACCAGAGATCGCCAGCCGCGCCCATATTGAAGCTGTCAGCCGCATCACAAAGGAAGCATTGGGCGAAGCGGGCATTACATTGGGGGATCTGGGTGCTGTTGCCGTCACTACGCACCCCGGTCTCATCGGCGCTTTGCTGGTAGGCGTTAATTTCGCCAAGTCCTTGGCTTTTGCCAATAATATTCCCTTGATCTCCGTCAACCATATCCACGGTCATATCGCCGCCGCCTATCTTACCGATCCTACCTTAGAGCCTCCTTTCCTGGCCGTGGTGGTTTCGGGCGGACACACTTGTCTCTATCTCGTGGAGGACTATACCGTGTTCACTCTCTTGGGCGGTACCCGTGACGATGCTGCTGGCGAGGCCTTTGATAAAGTAGGCCGCAAGATCGGACTCCCCTATCCCGGCGGTGCTGCCATGGATAAGCTGGCACACGAGGGCGACCCCAAGGCTTACAAGCTCCCCTCCTGCGCGATCACTCCCGATGAGATCGCCTTCTCCTTCAGTGGCCTTAAAACTGCCGCCATTAACCTTATTCATACGGCAGAGCAGAAAGGAGAGAAGATTCACCGTGCCGATTTGGCTGCATCCCTCACCGCTTCCATCGTGGATGGCATTGTTAAAAAGACTGACTTGGCATTAAAAACCACCGCCAAGCCTGCCAAAACCTTGGTGCTTGCAGGTGGCGTGGCTGCTAACTCTCATCTGCGTGCCGCTCTTGCGGATTTGGCCCAAAAGAGAAAGATCCCCTTCGTGGTTCCCGAAAGACACCTCTGCGGCGATAACGGTGCCATGATTGCCGCCGCAGGATATTATGACTATTTGGCAGGACATAGAGCCGATACCTCTCTGAATGCATCCGCTTTGGATGATGAAGAAATGTAAGCATAAGATGATTTTTTAAAAGTTCTTGAAGGGTGTGGGAAACTTCTTTCAAGAAGATTCCCAAATAAAGAAAGGAACAACCATGGAATTTGAAGAATTCAGCCCCGAACGACCCATTACCGTATCTCCCGCCGTGGTCAAGCGTTTGCCTCGGTATTATAGATATCTCCGCGAGCTTATTACCCAAGGCCGTATGCGTATCAGCTCGGGTGAGCTGTCGGCTATGATGAATGTCACCGCCTCCCAGATCCGTCAGGATCTTAATTGCTTCGGCGGCTTCGGTCAGCAGGGTTACGGATATAATGTCAACTATCTCTTTGCCAAGATCAGCGAGATCTTGGGTGTCGGCGCAGGCTTCCACGCCGTCATTATTGGCGCAGGAGATTTGGGACGCGCATTGGTCCACCTCTCTATGTTTGAAAAGAGAGGTGTGGATATCATCGGTATGTTCGATACGGGAGAAGGCTGCGAAGGCCAACAGGTGGCAGGAGTAGACGTGCTGCCTCTTTCCGACTTGGAGGATTTTTGCGCCCAACACCCCGTGGATATTGCCGTCATCACTTGCCCCAAGGAGCAGGTGAAGCCCATCGCTGACCGTTTGGTGGCCTGCGGCGTCAAGGGTCTTTGGAACTATATGGGTGTGGAACTGAAATATAGTCGCCGGGAGATCGTGGTGGAAAACGTACATTTGGGAGATTCCCTCATGATTCTGAACTATAAAATCGCTTCTCGTGACGAGGAGCTCCGTGAGCTTGGCCAGCCCGATGATCCTAACGACGATACAGAAATCAGCGAATAACCGAGGAAGGACAACTGTATGAGTCAATTAAAAATAAATTTTGAAACCTCCGCGCTGGTATTGCCCGGCAAAGTGATGGAGGTCATGAACAGGGCTTCCTTCTTGGATATAAAGGTGCTCTTGTGTCTCTGCGCCAATGCTGACCTCCGTGCTGCTTACGGAAGTGAAGGCTTTGCAGACCGAGTAGCCGAGGCCGTGGACGGCGATGCTGATAGCGTGCAGGCCGCTTTGGCCTTTTGGAGAGGTGCGGGCTTGCTGATCATCAAGGGTAGCTCTAAAGCAACGACAGGGAAGAGTGCCGTTACTGTTTCTGCTCCAACCCCTCCGCCTGCGGCAAATATCAACGATACAGTCATCCCGGAGCAGACCCAACCTGCCAAGCTCCGCGCTAAGGCAGAGCTTCCTCATTATACCACAGAGCAACTAGCCGCGCTTTTGACCTCCCATGCCGACACCGCCAACTGGCTGGATGAATGTCAGCGTATTTTCGGCAAGGTTTTTAACACATTAGAGGTCAATACGTTTTTGGGCTTTGTGGATTACCTTGGCTTGGATTGGGAATATATCATGGTGCTTTTGACTTACTACGTAGGTGTACAGGAGCGCAGAGGTATGAATAAATCCGTGCGAGGTGTAGAAAAAATGGCCTTTGATCTTTATGATAAGGGCATACATACCGTGGATGAACTACAGGAGGAGATTCGCCGTCTTACCCTCTTTTCTGAAACCGAAGGAAGTCTGCGGACCCTGTTTGGTATGGGTAAACGTAGCCTTACGCCCAAGGAAAAAAAATGCTTCTCCACATGGCTGTATGAGTATCAATTTGATATGGAAGTCATTCGTCTTGCTTACGAGGTGACGGTAGACGCCAAGGGAGAGCCTAATATCAGCTATATGAATTCGGTACTGGCCAACTGGCATAAGGACAATCTCCATACTCCCGAGGCTGTCCGTGCCGCCGCAGAAGCCAGAAAAGCAAGCCCGACGGCTTCAACAACCGGAGGGCGACGTCCCAAGACCGAAGTATCCGCAGGCTCTTTTGACGTGGAGGATTTCTTTGCCGCCGCTGTGCGCCGTAGTCTTGGGGAGGACACCCCACCCGAATTTCAAACCAAAGACCAGACATAGGAGTGACGTATGGGATATAATCAGGAAAACTATAAACGAATCCGCGAAGCCTATGAAACGAAATATCTAAAAGCGCGAGAAGAAGCCGAAAGCAGAAGGGAAGAAGTTTATTTGGCCATCCCTGAGCTTCGTGAGGTAGATCGTGAAATGAAGGATATGGGACTTAAGATCATGAAGGCGGCGCTCAGCGGTGAGCCGGAGGCAGGAATCAACCGCCTAAAGGAACAAAATCAGGCCATTCAACAAGCACGAGGCTTACTTTTGGAGACGCATGGCTATCCCGCTGATTATACTGAAATCAAATACGAATGTCCCCTGTGCGGTGACAGTGGATTTGTAGATTGTAAAATGTGTGCCTGCATGAAAAAAAAGTTACTGGAAGCCGGGTATGAATCTTCGGGTATGGCGGATCTCATCAAGCACCAGACCTTTGAAAATTTCTCTTTGGACTTTTATCAAAACGATCCCGCGGCTCATCGCATCATGACCCAGATTTTAGCCCTTATGAAGCGATATGCCGAAGAATTCCGTCCAGGAGTTTCAGGGAGCCTTGTATTGTTTGGCAATACCGGTCTTGGTAAAACTCACTTGTCCTCGGCGGTGGCTCGTACCGTGCTGGATAAAGGCTGCGATGTATTTTATACGGGCGCTGTCCAGATGCTATCCGACTTCGAGTATCAACGCTTCGGCAACAGCATGACAGGAGATGCAGGACAGGGAACAAGCCGCTATTTTTCCTGCGACCTGCTCATTATCGACGACCTGGGAACCGAGGTTATCAATCAGTTTACCACTTCGGTGCTCTATAACGTCATCAATACTCGCCTGAACCGCAAGCAAGCTACCATCATCAGCAGTAATCTTTCCCAAGCGGATTTTTTGAAGCGTTACTGGGATCGTATTACCAGCCGTGTGTTGGGAGAATATACTGTCCTACCGTTCCAAGGCACGGATATCCGCTCTCAACGGTTGTATCGTAAGAACTGATCTAAAAGAAAATCGCAGAGATGAAGCCAAAATCATCTCTGCGATTTTTGTTAGGCCAATCTTCCCAACACTGCTACCGCGTCGTTTTCTCTGAAAAGCCGTCCGTGCTCGAATAAATAGAGGGCGGTATATTTGTTGCGACTGACTATCCCGTATTCCTTCAAAAAAGCATACTGTTCAGGTAGCTGATAAAAAATCCCGTCGGGAACCTCCAAATGCAAATGGTAAACGCAAGGGGTGCGTCCTTCTTCTATGTACACATGGCTTTTTTCCTCGTATCCCATGAGGTACAGTCTTCGGCAAACAGACAGTAGCGTGGAAAAGGAGTCCACCGTGAGGATCACTCGACGCAAGGGTGCATCATGGTGCCTGAAATCCACAGCTTGCTCCGAGGAAGTGTGCCTATTTTCGTGAGATTGCAAAAGATGGTCGCCTCCTTCCCATAAAATTTCATCCTCGTCCTCTTCATCCGCAAGCACTCGTCGAAGCAGAGCCGTCTCTCCCGCTGTCAGGCGTGAATCCGTGGGAGTTGACATGGACTCTTCCGCCGAAAGCTTTGTCAAAAAGATTTCACATCCACCGCATTTGGAGGTGAAGGTTTGCACCAAAAGCCGCTCTCCCGAGGTATGAAATCCTGTTTGGGCCTCCGCATCCTCAAAAATATGGCGGAAGGCCGCTCTTGTGGTGGGATCATTACAGCCGATATCCTCTAATCTGTCGGGGAATAAAGCATAATGAGCCATATCCGGAGGTGTCAACATAATTTTCAGTTTTGTCTGATTGATCATAATCAGTTCCATAAATAGATTCACCGTTCTCCGTCCGCAGACGGATGCTTTCCTGAAATGTAAAGTCGCCGGATCTGAAAACGGCGACTCCCTTTGTTATATTATAATCCTAATGGCTCCAAAATGGTACCCCTAAATTTTTGGTAATTTCTGAGGGAAAATCTGGATACAGGCATCATGGGCCTGAAACAGAAAATCCCGACGGACATTTGTCCGTCGGGAGGGGGAATTATTTATTCTGATTCGCGTTTTTTCCGGCAACAGGCTTTTTGACTGCGGGCTTCTCGGTGGAAGCCTCGGGGGCGGGCACTTCTGTGACCATCTCTTTGACGGATGCGGCAAGACCTGCAATACCCTGAATATTGGAGGGAATGATGAGCTTGGTGGACTGACCGTTGGCGACTTTTTCCAAAGCCTCCAGGCTCTTAATGGTCAGCACAGCCTCGGAGGGCTTGGCTTCGTTGATCATGCGGATACCGGCGGCGGTAGCTTCCTGCACTTGGCGGATAGCTTCGGCTTCACCCTCAGCCTGACGGATGGCAGATTCTTTCTGGGCCTCGGCACGGAGGATAGCGGCCTGCTTTTCGGCCTCTGCCTTAAGGATGGCGGCTTCTTTTTGACCTTCTGCTACCAGAATGGCGGACTTTTTCTCACCCTCAGCACGAAGGATAGCTTCACGACGCTCACGTTCGGCCTTCATTTGCTTTTCCATCGCATCCTGGATCTCCTTGGGAGGAATAATGTTTTTCAGCTCCACACGAGTCACCTTGATACCCCAAGGATCGGTAGCCTCGTCCAAAACGGCACGCATCTGGGTGTTGATGATATCACGGCTGGTCAGGGTGTTATCCAGCTCCATTTCACCGATGATGTTACGGAGGGTGGTGGAGGTTAGATTCTCGATAGCCGTCATAGGGGTGGCGTGACCATAGGCATAGAGCTTACAATCGGTGATTTGGAAGAAGACCACGGTGTCGATCTGCATACGGACGTTATCCTTGGTGATAACGGGTTGGGGAGGGAAGTCTACTACTTGTTCCATCAGGTTAACCTTTTTGGCAATGCGGTTGACAAAAGGCACCTTAAAGTGAATACCCGTGTCCCAAGTTTTGCTGTAAGAGCCAAGATGCTCAATAACGAAAGCCTTACCTTGGGGAACGATATGAATGTTGGACAGGACGATGAGCAAAAGCACAACCACCACGGTGGATAAAAGGATCAAAAGGATCTGACCCACATTAACGGCTGCAAAGCCCAGAAGCAAGGAGGCGGGAGAAGAAAATTGTAACATAATGTGTCCTTTCCGACGGATTTTCCGTCTTGATCATAATGTGTTGAGGTGTGAAAAGGTTACTTGCGGCAAATCAGCTTGGCACCTTTGACTTGCACCACGATGACGTGTTCGCCGGCTTCGGCGGTCATGTCGTCGTTATCCATTCGAGCACTCCAAAGTTGACCATTGATCTTGACAACACCGGCGTCGCGGCGATTGTCGATGGTCTCTTCCACGGTAGCGATTTTGCCTTCCATGGCATCAGCATTGGTTTTCTCCACCTTGTGTTTGCGTTTCATATACTTTTTGAGAACGGTTTTGGCCAATACCAACAGAGTAACAGAGATCACAAGGCAGACCACGATCTGAATGACAGGATCCACGCCCAGTACGGCCAGGATCATGGCAACCAGCGCACCGGGGGCAAAGCAGATAGCGCCCATGTCGGCGGTTTGTCCTTCTACAATGAGAGATAGGATGATAATACCCAGCCAGCAAAGTGCCGGCCACAGGAGCGCCGTGTCAAAGCTGCTCCCCTCAGCAGAAAAGAACATAAGCAGTTGTGTTTGTAACATATGTGTTCCTCCTTTCTCAAAGAATATGACGATTCAGGAAGGGGATATGATGCATATCCTATATCCTTGTCTTGATTATAACACAAGTTCAGTTGATTGTCAATAGGAAAATTGAAATTAGGAAAAATAATTTTTGGATTTTGCAAAGAATGGGAAATCTTTGAGTTTTTTTGCAAAAATTCATATGGAATTCATAAATATAGGGTATAATATACACAAAGATTATTGTCCTTCGGGACAGATAGCGATTTCATAAGGAGGATTTAAAAATGTTTTTCCGTAAACCCAAGAAGAAGAACTATGCGCCCATGATCATTGCCATTGTGGTTGGTGTTTTGGCTGCTTTGGCAACCAGCTATGTGCTTTTCGAGAAGGTTCTCAAGAAAAAGCTGTGCGCTAAGAAGGCAACCCTCGAGGTTGAAGCCGCTGAGGAATGCTGCGAGTGTGAAGAAGAGGCTTGCGAGTGTGAAGATGCTTGCGAGTGTGAAGATGCTTGCGAGTGCGAAGAGGCTGCAGAGTAATTTTTGAGATAAAACCACGAACACGGTATGCCGAAAAGGTATACCGTGTTTTTTCGCTTTTCGATTGACTTGTCACATATTCTGTGATATAATAAATCTACCATTTAATAGCTGTAATTATGACTTGCTATTGACGTTTTTCTGATCACTTTCATGTTTTGGAGGTTTATATGCTCTTATCTACCCAAACCCACATGGCCGTTGAACGTTTCGGCCTGTTTGAAGGCATCCGCTTACTCATGGATGCAGGCTATCCTGCTCTGGATCTGACCATGTTTGTGAACAACGAATATTTGTTTGCCCCCGATATGAAATCTACGGCCGTGAGGCTCAAGACCATGGCTGATGAGCGCGGTGTTATCTTTAACCAAGCTCATGCTCCTTTCGGTGGTGGCTATGATCACTATACCAAAAATCTCCTTCCCCTGATGCCACGTGTCTTTGAGTTCGCCTCTTATTTGGGTATTGATCACGTCATCGTGCACCCCCTGCAAAAGGGACGATACTATGGCCGTGAAGCAGAGCTTTTTGAGATGAACCGTGAGTTTTATGCGTCTCTCGCTCCCATCGCTCAAAGCACGGGTGTGAAGATCGCCATAGAGAATATGTGGCAGACCCACCCCATCACTCACCGCATCTGCGACGATGTGGCTGCGCCTCCTGAGGAGCTAGCGGCTTACTATGATGCCCAGAACCGCCCCGACCTATTCACCGTCTGCCTGGATCTCGGTCACGTGGCCCTCTGCGGTAGAGAACCAGAGGATGCCATACGTACCATCGGCCATGACCGTCTCGGTGCTCTCCATGTCCACGACGTGAACTATATCAGCGACGACCACACTCTCCCAGGCATGGGACGCATCAACTGGGATGCCGTGCTGAAGGCCTTGGCGGATATCGATTATCAAGGCGACTTTACCTTCGAGGCAGACAACTTCCTGATCCGCTATCCCAAAGAATTTTATCCCACTGCCGCCAAGTTCATGTGCGATTGCGGTAAATACCTACTTAGCCGCTTTGAGGCCATCAAGACGGAAAAGGTGGGTCAGGCATGAAGACGAACCTGACCATCCGCAAGGCTACCTACGCCGATCTTCCCGCCCTCATGGTTATTTACGACCACGCTCGCGCCTATATGCGGGAGAACGGCAACAGGGAACAATGGAACGGGGGCTATCCCCAGGTGACCGTGATCGAGGAGGATATTTCACTTGGACGTTGCCATATCTGCATGGACTGCGGCGAAATTGCGGGCGTCTTCTGCTTCTTCAAGGGCAACGACCCCACCTACGCCCAAATTTACGACGGCGCGTGGCTGAACCATCAGCCCTACGGTGTCATCCACCGCATCGCCGTGGCCAAGCACGGGGTGGGGGTGGCTTCCTTCTGCTTTGATTATGCCTTCAACGCCTGCGGGAATGTCAAGATCGACACCCACAGAGACAACATCCCCATGCAGAACGCCCTTGCCAAGAATGGCTTTACTCGTTGCGGTATCATCTATCTCCAAAACGGTGATCCTCGTATCGCATATCAAAAAAGCCTTGGCTCAGAAGGGAAGTGACGGTATGAATGCTTCCATCCGCGAGCCTGTGATTCTCTACGAGGACAAGCATCTGCTTCTGGTGTCCAAGCCCCAGGGGATGCCCTCTCAGCCAGACCCGTCGGGGCAGATGAGTCTTTTGGACTATCTTGCTCATAAATACCCCAACGTGTGTATTGTCCACCGCTTGGACACCCCTACGGGCGGGGTCATGATCTTTGCAAAGACCCAAGCCGTGGCGGGGAAACTTAGTACTGTGTTGAACCAACACGAAGAGTATACAAAGGTATATTTAGCGGTGCTGTCAAATCCTCCCACCGAGCCTCAAGGGGTTTTGGAGGACTACCTTTACCATGACAAGCGGCAAAATAAAGCCTTCGTAGTGACCCCCGCCGCCGGCGGTACCCTCCGCAAGGGAGCCAAGGCCGCCAAGCTGATCTACGAGGTGCTGGAGGCCCTGCCCGACGGCTTGACCCTGGTGAGGATCAAGCTCCACA
>SVTB01000066.1 GCA_015064015.1 Oscillospiraceae bacterium
GCAACACCACCACTGAGGAATACGAGTACGGTCAGACCCCCGCATTCAAGGGCTCTATCGACAAGGCCGCAGACGCTCAGTACACCTACACCTTCAAGGGTTGGGATAAGGAGATCGTGGCCGTAACCGGTCCCGCAACCTACACCGCCGAGTATGATTCCGTGGTCAACAAGTACACCATCACCTTCGTGGACTACAACGGCACCGAAATTAAGAAGGAAACTCTTGATTACGGCGCAGCCATTGTAGCTCCCGCAGATCCTACCCGCGCCGCTACTCTGACGACCATCTACACCTTTAAGGGCTGGACACCTGAAGTGGCCGAGACTGTAACCGCAGATGCGACTTATACCGCAACCTATACCGAAACGCTTCGCAACCAAAACGAAGATGTAACCATTGAGAAGAATCCCGAGGACGGCTCCATTGACGTGGATGCTGACGCCAAGGATCCCGACGGTGACGGTAAAGAAGAGGTAGAGATTCCCATGGACGGTATCTACGAGGAGTGGGAGAACGGCTTCGATAAGCCCATCAACATCATCGTTAACTTTGGTGAATCCTTCTTCCTGAAGGTAGATATCCTTCCCGAGGATCAGGCAGAGATTTACAAGACCCTCAAGGGACTGATTGAATCCCAGAGCCTTACCAGCAAGGATGTGAAGCTGGTGATTTCTCGCGAGATTGTACAACTGGATGGTAAGACAACTACCGTATACGGTCTCTCCTTCAAGGTTGGCAATGCTCTTGTCAGCATGGCAGGTAAGGGCGCTAACACCGTAACCGTGAATATGCCTCTCACGGATGGCACCACGGCTGAATTCGATGTATACGTCATGAACACCGACGGTACTTACGAAAAGCTGGAGTCTGAAATGACAGACGGTGCTGAGGGTTATGCCAATGTTACCTTCTCTGTACCTTACTACACCTCTATCCGTGTCATGGATATGACCGTTTCTGCTGTGACCGAAATGCCCACTGAAGAGCCTTCTGGTTGCGACGGTTCCAACGCATGGTGGATTATCCTCCTTGTGGTGGTGCTCCTGGTCGTCCTGGGCCTGATTGGATACATCCTCTACCAGAGGGGTGTCTTCGATAAGTGGCTGGCATCTGACGAGGCTAAGGAAACCGAGGCTGAAACTGAACCTGAGACCGAAGAGACAAGTAATGCTGCACCTCTCTTCATTCCTCTGGGCGAAGAGTTGCCCGATGATGAGCCTGAAGAGATCCATATCGTCCGCGAAGTTTCCGTGGAAGAGGTGGATGAGCTCATGAGCGACAGTACCGCAGAGCACGTGCTGGAGGAATCTGAGCGTGTTGGCGGCGTGGGCAGACTTGGTATCATCAATATCGGTGTGCTCCATGATACTTTCGAGGAAGGCGATACCGTCAATCTGGATATCCTCAAGGATAAGGACATGATTGCAGACAGTATCGGCAGACTCAAGGTTCTGGCCAGCGGATCTCTTGATAAAGCATTGACCGTAGAAGCAGATGCCTTCTCGGTACAGGCCATTAAGATGATCACTCTGACAGGTGGTCATGCAATCAAGCTCCGTCCTGCAGATCAGTCTTCTCAGAACCAGAAGAATCAAAAGAAGTAATGTCCCTGTTCTCTCCTCGGGAATGACCCGAGGAGAGGCATGACAAATGTATGACCCAGGCGCTGTGCCCACAAAGGCACAGCGCCTTTTCTACGGCATCAAAAAAGCACCCGTGGTAAATACCACGGGTGCTTGGGGCGTATGGTGCTACAAAAAATAGAAAATCAATAGGCTGTCAGGTAATCTGCGCTGACATAGGCATAGCCTGTATCTGTGTTTTCAAAGACGATCTTGGCCCAACCGTCTACGATTTCCAAAACTTCAACCACATCGCCGCGCGTGTAGGAGTGAATGGGTGTGTTATTGGCCGTAGAGGGAACGGTGCGCACGTTTAAAGAGGAGTTAACGTCTACATACATATAGGTACCACCGTTGGGACCGGGGACTCTCTCAATCATTTCGTAGTTGGTAATATAGAAAATATAAGAATCGGGATCGGCCGCGTCACCGCCGGATTTCAACTTGAAGGTAGCGGTAAAGGAAGCAACATCCCCTTGCATGGGATAGAAGAGTTCGGCGGGCATTACCAGTTTGACCGTAGCTTGTCCCAATTCTATATGGCAGGAAACATCGGTGGAGATGATTTCACTGATCACGGTGAAGGTCTTGCCTTCGTACAGCTGCGGGAAGGTTGTAAGAAGAATACCTCTTGCTTCGGCCGCCTCGGAGGTATCCTCACCGAACATATAGCCGTCTCCGTCCAAAGGCATACCGGCCAACTGCTGAAGAGCATTTGTAGGAACGGAGCCCTCGAAAAGGGCGGCGTAAGGTTCCTCGGCGTATTGGGAGACATCCTCGGGAAGGGTTACAGATACTTCATCATAGATGCTGTCACGAGTTACAGTCATATCAAAGCTCATGGCAGCGGTGAAGTCGGTTTCGGGAATATTCAAGGTGTAGGCAATCTCCAAACGAGTGATGAGCTGATCGGCGCTGACAGTCAAAACCAGAGTTTTCAGGGTAACCTCGGCGCTCTCCGTAGCTCCCATGGCCGCCTTAACACTGTCACTGACACCTGTGGCGGTGATGAGGGTGGTGCCATCGGCTTGTGTCTCGCCTGAGAGGCCTGTATAAGCATCGGAAGACATCAAAACCGCAAGATCCAAAAGTTGTGCTTCACTTTCCAGCAGCAACAGGTTGTCTTTTTGATCATCGGTCAACTCTGTCACGTATTTTTCGTCCGCACCTTGAGGATCAATGGTGGAGTATACCGAGTATACCAGATTGTCCACAAAAGTATAGTCCGTATCCAAACCATTAAAGCTACGGAACAGGTGGCGATTCTGACCGTCAAAAGCGCTGATCACGGTGAGCTCCACGGCGGGAGCGGTACTGACGGTGGTATGCCGGTATACAGCCTTTTCGTTGGTAGCCGTAATAGCGGTTGCCAGCAGTGCCTTCGCGGCGGCTTCATCCAACACGGGAGATTCGGTTTCGGCTACGGTGGGAGCCTCGGTGGCGGGTAGCGTGGGCGTTTCGCTTTCCGCAGGGGGAGTATCTTGGGTACAGGCGCTCAGCGGAACGAGGCAGAGCAGGGCAGACAGAAGAGCAGCGGATATTTTCAATCTACGGTGTTTCATCATGAATTCCTCCGAATATAAATATATATGACAGTATATCATAGTGACGGTCAAAAGTCAATCAATCAGGCACCGTTTGAAAATCTTCGACAGAATCACCAAAAAAACGCTGTAAAAATGGTGTTTTTCACCATTGAAAAACCCTTGAAAATCAAGTATAATAGGGTATCCTCAAAAGGAGGTCAGATAGCGTGCAAAAATTCCGGCAGGTTTATAATTTCAAGGATCCCGACGCCAAGGGGCGTCTATGCGTTTTAATCTTTACTGTGGTAGAAGGCTTTTTGATTTATATTACCACAGGCATTTTCTATACTGAATTTCTCCGAACCTATGGCATTGACATCAACGGTGCGGGTATTCTGTCATTCATCCCTTATATCGCCAGTATGTTCGTGCTGGTGACTCCCGAGCTTCTTAATCGCTTTCCCAAACGGCGGTGGATGCTGGGCATATGCAAATTTCTGTTTTATTTTATCAATTTGGTTGGCTTGACTCTCCTGCCTCTGCTGGTTGCCGATAACGTGGGGCGATTGGTAGGTATGGGGATCCTGTCCTTTTTAGCCAGCCTCTTCAACGTGATCGCAACCGCCGGCTATGCTGCTTGGCATATTCGCTTTCAACCTGAAGAGGTGCGCGCTTATCACCTTTCGGTAAGCCAGTTTGCCACGGCAATGGTGGCTGGCATACTTATGCTCAGCGCGGGATGGCTTTGCGACCATCTTCCGTCATGGTTTATCATTGCTCTGCGATATTTTGCCTTTGGCCTCGGCGTTCTTGATGTGGTCTTCCTCATGCTCCCCCGCGAGGTGGAATACCCCGTGATCCGGGCTCCGAAGTTTACGGATATTCTTACAATTCCATTGAAAAACAAAAAATTTATGATGACGATGGTCATTGTATTTCTATGGCAATTTTCGATGTACTGCTATTCCTCCCAGCTCAATTATTATCTGCTCAACGATATCGGCATGACCCAGACTTTTTACAACATCATCATTTTTGCTTACGGCCCGTTCTTTATTTTTTGTATGAATTTCTGGCGCAAACGCATTGAAAAAACCTCTTGGTTCAAGGTCTTTGCCGTGTCCCTTTTGATCGTTGCCCCTCTGCAAATCCTCTATGGATTTGTACAGCCCGGCACTTTTACCTTTACACCCTTGGCGCTTACAGTTCCACTGTATGTCCCTTTGGTTTTGATCGTCCGTTTGCCCCAGCATTTTGGCGGTGTGGGACATAATGTGGCCTTTGCCAATTTCCAATACATCAATATGCCGCTTACCAACCGTGATTGCTATACCTCCTTTTATCAGATCGTATTCAATCTCGGCGGCTTGGCCGGTATGGGCTTTGGTATCATTTTCACCATGCTCACAGAGAATTTTTCCTTTACCGCTTTTGGATATACCTACAGAACGGGCACCCCTCTTTTGACCATGCTGTGTGGCGTGATTCAACTGATCATCATTGTCTACATCCTGATTTTCCGCAAGCAACTGGAGCCCGATGCTGAATTTGAGCACGCATAAATGGTCTTATCTTCGTGGATATTTCCATCATATCTTACCCATATATCACCAACGTGATATATGGGTATTTTCTGTGCTTTTTACCATAATTAAAACTACGTTCTTTTCGGAGATTCCCCTTGAACCCTCACGTCGTATTCACACGGAGTTCATAAAATTATGATACAATCAAATTAATTATGTAAAGGTTTGCGGTATATCTGGTGATTCCTCACCGCAAGCGTAGGAAGGATACTGATTATGGCAAAAAATAAATCCAAAGGGGCAGGGAAAAACGCTTGCCCTGTAAAGAAAACTTCCATCGGTGGCCAGGCCTTGATGGAAGGTATCATGATGCGCGGTCCTAAAATGACTGCTATGGCTGTCCGCAATACCGGCGGAGAGATTGTTCTCGAAAAATTTCCTACCGAGGGGAAACAGCGGGCCAAGTTTTTTAAGCTTCCCATCATCAGGGGTGTGTTCGGCTTTATCGACTCTATGACCCTGGGCTATAAGTGTCTCATGCGCTCCGCTGAGATCTCGGGTTTGGAGGAGATTGAGGAAGAAATGGCCAAAGAAAAGGCCGAGAAGAAGGCACTGAAAGCTGCCGAAGCCGCCGCCAAGAAGGGAACCGCCACCGACGAGCAACTGGCCTTCATTGAGAATGCCAAGGCCAAAGCCGCCGAGAGGAAAGCCCTTGAAGCCGCTGAGCAGGCCGAAAAGAAGGGAACTGCCACCGCAGAGCAGATTGCCCTCATGGAGCAAGCTAAGGTAGACGCGGAAGCCGCCAAGGCCAAAGCCGCAGAAGAAAAAGCCAAGGCTGCAGAAACCGAAAATAGCGAAAGGTCCAAGGAAAAGAAGAAGCAGGAAGGCTCCGTGACGGATTTTCTCATGATCATTTCCATGGTGTTGGCGTTTGCGCTGATGATCGCCCTCTTTTTCTGGATGCCCTCCTTCCTTTACAAGGATGTTTTGGAAAAATTCGTTCCCGGATTTCCCAAGGGCAACCCCTTTTTACAGTCTGTTTGTGAGACTTCCTTGCGTCTGCTACTCTTGACGGGCTATATGTTCCTTATGCGTCTTATGAAGGAAACCCGCCGTACCTTTCAATATCACGGTGCCGAACACAAGACGATCTTTTGCTATGAGCACGGCTTGGAGCTGACGGTAGAAAACGTCAGAAAAGAACGTCGTTTCCATCCCAGATGCGGCACGTCCTTCTTAGTGCTCATGCTTTTAGTGGGCATTATCATTGGCTTTTTTATTCCCTCGAGCTTGGACAAATGGATTCGCACGGCTGTCAAGCTGTTGCTTATGCCCCTGACCATGGGTATCGGCTATGAGCTGATCAAGATCTGCGGTAAGCACGACAACTGGCTGACCCGCATCATTGCAGCTCCCGGCTTGTGGTTCCAGCGTCTGACGGTTTTGGAGCCTGATGATGGCATGATCGAATGTGCCATTGCCGCCATGAAGGAAGTTGTACCTGATGACGGCAGCGATCAGATTTAAGAGGGAGTACGCGAGGGGGTTTGACCCCCTCTACGCTCACTCGGAACTTTTTATAAAGGGTTCCAATATCTCCAAAAAATTTTAGAGGATAGTGCTATTCATGCTCCCCCGTAGAGAAAGGGTTTATCCGCCCATAAATCTCCCGTTCAACGAATGATTTTCCTCCGCCACCATATACTACCCATAGGGACATACCGCCCAAACCATACCGAAAGGAAACAACCAAATGAAAACCATCGTTTGCAAAACCTATGAAGAAATGTCCACCCGTGCCGCAGAAATCGTTGCTGATGTCATGAAGGCTAACCCCTCTTGTGTACTGGGTCTTGCCACCGGTTCTACCCCTGTGGGAATGTACAAAAAGCTCATTGATATGAACCGTGCGGGAGAGATTGATTTTTCCGCTGTTACCACAGTCAATTTGGACGAATACTACCCCATTTCCCCCGAAAATGATCAGTCCTACCGCTATTTTATGAATGATAACCTGTTCAACCACGTCAATATCGACAAGACAAAGACTTTCGTTCCTGACGGCACCGCTGCCGATCCTCATGAGGCTTGTGCCGCCTACGAGGCGCTGGTGAAGCGGGTAGGCCCCGCCGATATTCAAGTGCTGGGTATCGGACAGAACGGCCACATTGGCTTCAATGAGCCCGATTCCGCTTTGGAGGTGGAAACTCACGTCACGGGACTGACCGAGTCTACCATCAAGGCCAACGCCCGTTTCTTTGCCTCTATTGAGGATGTTCCCACCCAGGCGCTGACCATGGGCATTGGTACCATTCTTTCGGCTAAGAAGATTATCATTTTGGCCAACGGCGCCGCTAAGGCCGAGGCCGTGAAAAAAATGCTCGCCGGCAAGCTGGATACCTCCTGCCCTGCTTCCATGCTCAACCTACACTCTGACGTTACTGTTATCTGCGACGAGGTAGCAATGGACTAAAAGAGATATAAGGGAAACTTAAAAGAATTGTAATCGTGGAGAAGGGGTTTCCCTATCACCGAGCATCAAGCCGTTCCGGTACGGGGGGATGCCCTTAATGCCCCATTTTCACGTGGGGTGACATACGCCAAGCACCTCTTTCGTTCTTCGTTTTAGCAAAATCTCCCACGGCTCTCCATTGTATACACACCACTCGTTATGGCAAATACTTCTCCTGAAATCCGAAGCGAAATCGCTTCTCAAATCAGGAGCTTTGCCATGTACAACAACCATAAAGTTGTCATCTGTGGTGTGAATACGGCCGACCTTAAAGTGCTTACCGAGAAGGAAAAGCAAGCCCTTATGCAGCGGGTTCGTGCCGGTGATCCCGCTGCCAGACAGGAGATGATCTCCGGAAATTTACGTCTCGTCTTGTCTTTGGTGCAACGCTTTGCGGGAAGAAAAGAAAATCTCGATGACCTCTTTCAGGTGGGTTGCATCGGCCTTGTGAAGGCGGTTGACAATTTCGACATCTCGAAGGAGGTCATGTTTTCCACTTATGCAGTTCCCATGATCATCGGGGAAATGCGACGGTATATGCGAGACAATGCCGTCGTGCGTGTCAGTCGATCTGTCAGAGATTTGGCATATCGCGCTCTGCAAGTCAGAGAAGATCTTTCAGCGGATCTTTCCCGCGATCCAACCCCCGATGAGATTGCGGAGGTGCTGAATGTTCCCCGGCAGCGGGTGGTAGCCGCTTTGGATGCCATTGTAGAGCCGATTTCTCTCTATGAGCCTGTTTTCAGTGAAAACGGCGACACCTTATATGTGATAGATCAGCTGTCCGATACTTCCAGAGATGCCAGCGATGAGTCTTGGTTGGAAAACATCGCTCTCAGAGAGGCTGTGGCGACCTTGACTCCCCGAGAGCAAAACATTATCAAGCTTCGCTATTTCAAGGATAAGACCCAAATGGAGATTGCCTCCGAGATCGGTATTTCTCAAGCCCAGGTTTCCCGTTTGGAAAAGGCGGCGTTGCAAAAATTGAGAAAACAATTATAATGTAAATGTTTATCGATTAATGTGATTCCGTAGGGGCGGATGAGGTATCCGCCCCTACAGGCTATCGAAAATCCTTGGCTAAACAACAGGGAATCTCTAAAAACTCTATTGGCGAGCGAGCCATGAGGGAGTTTTTTGACGGATAATACAATTTTTCGCACGCGTAGTGGAGCTACGCGAAGAAAAATATGTGACATATGACGGAAAAATCACCATGGATTCGCCGTCAAGAGAGTTTTTAGAGGTGACCAACAATTTAAACCCCAATCTATCAAAGGAAAACACCATGAACACCCACACCACATACCACCCATCCCGCCAGCTTGTGCATGACATTTTTTATGCCGTCCGTGAGGCGGGCTTCATGATCCGTGATGCTCGACGCGATTCCCAAAGCGGTGAACTTTCTGCTGCAAATGTTACCGATAAGGATACTGCCCATGCCCAAGTCAATTTCGTCACAGCCTATGACCAAAAGGTACAGGCATTCTTGATCGAAAAATTGCAAAATGCCCTTCCCGTAGCCAAATTTTTGGCTGAGGAGGACGGCGCTGACAAGACTGACCCAAACGCAGGCCTCTGCTTTGTCGTTGATCCCATCGATGGCACCGCTAATTTCATCCGTGGCTTGTCCTGCTCGGCCGTGTCTGTAGCACTTTTATCTGATGGTGTGCCTATTCTGGGTATGGTCTACCAGCCCTACGCGGGAGAGCTGTTTGTGGCCGTTAAAGGAGAGGGAACACATCTGTACTATAAAGGTAATCCTCCCGAGCGGGTGTCAGTGAGCAACCGTTCCATGAAGGAAGCTGTGGCTGTCTTGGGTACTTCCCCTTACTATAAGGACGAGTTGGGGGAGACCACCGTCAGTCTCTTTAAAAAGTGCTTCTACCATGCTGCCGATGTCCGTAGAAGCGGCTCTGCCGCCTATGATTTCTGCAATATCGCCATGGGTCGTACCGACCTGTTCTGCGAGGCGCGACTCTCTCCTTGGGACTACGCCGCGGGTTTTCTCATTGTTACTGAGGCAGGCGGACAAGTCACTCAACTGGAGGGCTCCCCCCTGCGTTTTGATATCCCCTGCTCGGTGCTCGCAGCAGGTAAGGGATGCTTCACCGACGCCGCAAAGGTGTTGAATGAGTAAAAAACAATTTGTACTTCCAAGCGAATTCTATTTCACTCTAAAGGAACGAACATATGAAAACCATCGCCCAATGGATCCGCCATGAGAGGGAGAATATGCGCATTCTTTTGCGTTCCATCCCCGCCACGGTGGTCACTCTCTTTGTAGTCAGCGTCATATCCATGAACCTTCTGGCCAACAAGACCCTTCTTCAGCTACCATGGATTGCCCTGGATGGAGGCATTCTCATCTCATGGCTCTCCTTTATGTGCATGGATATCATTACTAAGCACTTCGGTCCTAAGGCATCCAACCGCATCTCGATTTTGGCCGTGGGTATCAACCTGCTTACCTGTCTCATCTTTTGCGTGGCTGCTGCTATTCCCTCAGGTGCGGGAGACTATACCGCTTTCGATGGTATCTTTGGGGGTACTTGGTTCATCCTCCTCGGCAGCACCGTGGCCTTTATTGCATCCGCCATCATCAATAATACCCTCAACTGGATGATCGGACGGAGCTTCAAAAAGAATCCCGACGGCAAGCTGGCCTACGCCATGCGTACATATGTCTCCACCTTCATCGGCCAGTTTTTGGATAATTTCATCTTTTCCGTCATTGTCTTCGTTGTCTTCGCCCCTATCTTCTGGGACGGCTTCTGCTGGACGGTGTTGCAGTGCGCCATGTGTGCCCTGACAGGTGCCGTGGCGGAGCTTATCATGGAGATCCTCTTCTCCCCCATCGGCTACCGCATGACAAAGAAGTGGAAGCAGCAGAACGTCGGCCGCGAGTATTTGGAGCATAAAGAAAGGAGTCGCCCATGAAAGTTCTCATCACAGGCACCACCCAAGGGATCGGCCGCGCCATCGCGGTGAAGTTCCTTGACGAGGGTCATACCGTCATCGGCATCGACCGACAGAAGGGAAGCATCGACTATCCCACCTATACCCACCATACCTGCGATGTCCGTGACTACGAACACCTCCCTATCCTCGACGGTGTGGAAATCCTCATCAATAACGCGGGTACCCAAAACGAGGCCGACATTGACGTAAACCTTAAGGCTCTCATCCATATGACCGAGACCTACGGTATTCAGCCCGCCATCAAGTCTATTCTCCACATCGGTTCGGCCAGTGCCCACACGGGTGCCGAGTTCCCTCTCTACTGCGCCTCCAAGGGCGGTGTGCTGGCCTATACCAAGAATGTGGCCATGCGGGTCGCACAGTACGGCGCCACCTGTAATAGCCTCGATCCCGGCGGCGTCCTCACCCCCCTTAACCAATGCGTCATGGACGATCCCGACCTTTGGGCGCAGATCATGGACGAAACACCTCTGAAAAAGTGGGCTACCCCCGAGGAAATAGCGGATTGGGCGTATTTCCTCACCGTGACCAATACCTTCTGTACGGGGCAAAGCATCCTCGTGGACGGTGGCGAGGCCATCAACTATCACTTTGTTTGGAAGGACTGAGTGCGGCGAAGCCGCCATATAAGGCTCTCTCTCCGGGAAAACTGTCGGCCAGCCCTGCGACGGGCGACGGAGAGGGCATAGTCACCAAGCCCTCTTCGTCACGCATGAAGCGTGACACCTCCCCCAAAGGGGGAGGCAAGAATGAGGAGCTTTTCGCTCTCCCCATACCCGAAACATACTGTTACCCATAGCTTTTGGGGCTTTCGTAGAACATAAAGCCCTTGCCTTCCCTTGGGGGAAGGTGCCGCCCACTTATCTCGGCGGATGAGGGTCACCCTACCCAATTCTGCTCTGCTCCGTCAAACAGCTAAACCAAAATTTCCCTCAAAAAAATTTTTATTTCGAAAGGAAGGTACATACCATGACCAAGCATTTCAAACTCCTCCTCCCCGACGAGGGTAAGGACATCTACGCTCCCCGCAAATCCCAGACCTGGGGCTACCGCTACGGTCCTACCATCATGGTGGAGGACGGTGTCTGCCACGCCTGGTTTGCCTCCCCCGGTGACAGCTATGAGGCCGATTGGTTTACTTACCGCAAGTCCAACGACGGTGGTGAGACTTGGACGGACGAAAAGGTGGTTATGTATCCCGTGCCCGACTCCATGGACTGGTTCTCGGTTTGTGACCCCGCCGTGATCAAATACGGTGACTATTACTACATCGGCTATACTTCCACCGTCTTTGCCAACGGCGGCGGTGTCTGCAATAACGGCTTCATCGGCCGCTCTAAGTCCCCTGAAGGCCCCTTCGAGCGCTGGAACGGTAACGGTTGGGGCGAGCATCGAAAGACCCCCGATGGCACCCTGCATTGGTTAGGCAAGCCTGCCCCCGTCATCTACTTCGACGAGGATTGGCATAACTGGGGCGCTGGAGAATTTTCCTTCGTCATCAAGGACGAAACCATCTACATCTACTACACATGGACCTCCCGCACCATCGACGGCCACGCCTTTTCCCAGACCCGTGTGGCGACTGCCGATATCACCAACGAAAATTGGCCGGCTACCATTGTACAGCGCGGCGTAGCCGTGGAACGTCCTCATACCAACAACGACTCCTATGACGTGGTGTACTGCGAGGATAACCAAAAGTTTATCGCTCTCTCCACCGATCACCGCTTCACCGAAAACAGCATCCTGGCGGTTTACGAGTCTGACGACGGTCTCCGCTTCACCCGTGTGAATGAAATCAAGACCAATACGGGCTGGATGTGCCATAACTGCGGCATTTCGGGTGACGCACAGCATCATATCAAGAAGGGAGACACCATGCTGTTGGCCTACGCCTACGGCAACAAGTGGGGATTCTGGGGTACCCGTCTCCACAAGTACGATTTTGAACTGATGGAGGAGGATTTCTATAGCGAAATCCACTTGCAGAACGTCCACCGCTCCGTGGATGCCATGGAAGACCCCGTCGTATTCCGGCCCTCCATGCTTTATTTTAATAAGCCTCACTTCTGCCGTATGGCCGTGGGCGAGACCTTGGAGATTCCTATGATGACGGGTGACGTGACCTACGCCAAGCGCTCCGTGGAAGGAACTGTTATCTATTCTGACTATGACCCCGCCATTCTCTCTATTGAGAACGGTAAAGCCACGGCACTTGCCGAGGGCTATACCTAT
>SVTB01000067.1 GCA_015064015.1 Oscillospiraceae bacterium
AAACTTTCATCAATATGAATTTGTTTTAAGAGTTTTTGAAGGGGGATGGGGGAAACTTTTTGCAAAAAGTTTCCCCCGGCCGTACCCCCACAAACAACAATTTATCCCCCCATCTTAAATATCCGCATCCTTTGCGTACTCCTGTCCGTGCAACGCGATGAACGCCTTACGGGCGGGCAGATCGTCACCCAAAAGGGTGTCGAACATGACGGCGGTGGCGGCGGCATCGGTGGGGGTGACACGGATAAGGTGGCGGGTTGTGGGATCCATGGTGGTGTAGGACATCATTTGGGGAGAGTTTTCGCCCAGACCTTTGGAGCGCTTGATGGTATATTTGCTGTTGCCCAGCTTTTTGAGTAATGCCGCTTTTTCAAACTCGTCATAGGCATAAAGGGTCTCGCTCTTGGTTTTAATCTCAAACAGAGGAGTTTCTGCGATGAACACCTTGCCCTCTTGGAGCAGGGTGGGAAGGAGACGGTAGAATAGGGTGAGAAGCAGGGTGCGGATCTGGAAGCCGTCCTCGTCGGCATCGGTGCAGAGAATGATCTTAGACCAGCGAAGTTGATTGATGTCGAACATGGCCAAGTCACTCTTGTTTTTGGTCTTGCCCTCCAGCTCAACGCCACAACCGATGACACGGAGCAGATCCGTGATGATCTCACTTTTGAAAATACGGTCGTAATCTGCTTTCAAGCAGTTCAGCGTCTTGCCTCTTACTGGAATGACCGCTTGGAACTCGGCGTTTCTTGCCAGCTTAACAGATGTCAAGGCGGAGTCACCCTCCACGATATAGAGCTCACGGAGCGCAGGGTCTTTGGAACGGCAGCTGACGAATTTCTCCACTCGGTTGGAAATATCCACGTTGCCGATGAGCTTTTTCTTGATGATGTTGGATCTGGTAGCATCCGCTGTTTCGCGTGCCTTTTTGTTCAAAAGCACCTGGCCGATAAATGCCTCTGTCTCCAAGGGATGCTCAATGAAGTAGACCTCCAGCTGGTTCTTTAAAAACTCATACATCGCACTTTGGATGAAGGAGTTGTTGATGGCCTTTTTGGTCTGGTTTTCATAAGAGGTTTGCGTGGAGATGGAATTGACCACCATGACGAGACAGTCGGCAATATCCTGGAAGGACACCTTGGAATCGTTTTTGCCGTACTTTCCGTTGTTTTTCAGATACTTGTCAACAGCGTAGACGAAGGCGGTTTGCACAGCCTTGGCAGGGGAACCGCCGTATTCCAAATAACTGGCGCAGTGATAATATTCCAAGGTATGTACCTTGGAGGAAGCGCAGAATACGAAATCCGCCTTCAGCTTATAATCTTCCTTGTCGGCACGGTCGCGGCCTTGTGCTTCCAAATGCCAGGATATGGGTTGGATCAGGGTGGAATCGCCCACGATCTCCTTGACATAATCGGTGATACCTTCGGAATAGATGAAGGAATCGGTTTCAAAGGTACCGTCGGCGTTTTCATAAGCCAAGTCAAAGCGGATGCCAGCCGTTACAACGGCCTGGCGATGCAGGGTGTCCTTGAAAAATTCGTAAGGAATATCAATGTCGGTAAAGACCTCCATATCGGGCTTCCAATGAATCACTGTACCCGTCCGCACATTCTTTCGATCCAAAGGCGCTTCCTCCAGCTCGCTGACGGCTTCACCCTTTTTAAAGCGAATCTGACGGGCAAATTTGCCGTCATAGGAGGTGACGGTCATAAATTCGGAGCTGTACTGGGTAGCGCAAGCGCCCAAACCGTTCAAACCCAGCGAGAACTCATAGGCAGACGCGCCGCTGTTGTTGTTGTATTTACCGCCGGCGTAAAGCTCACAGTAAATCAGATCCCAGTTCCAGCGTTGCTCGCGTTCATTCCAACCCAGAGGTACACCGCGCCCGTGGTCATCGACTACAATGGACTTGTCCTTGTATCTTGTAACCTTGATGACAGAACCGTGGCCTTCTCTTGCTTCGTCCACGGAGTTGGAAAGAATCTCGAAGAAGGAATGCTCACATCCGTCCAAACCGTCAGAGCCGAAAATGACGGCGGGACGCTTACGTACACGGTCGGCACCGCGCAGGGAAGTGATACTGTTATTGTCGTATTCAGCAGGCTTTTGTGTTTTCTTTTTCGTAGTGGGGGATGCCATGTGTGCTCCTTTGGAAAAAATTTATTCATTATGCTATTATAACACAAAAAACGCAAAATTTCAATAGGTTGTCTAAAAGTTTCGCGAAATGCAAGGAACATGAGCCGCCCATCCAAAATCTGCGTTTATCACAGGTTGACAAAAAATCTCCTTCGTGATATAATGGTATACAGTTGGAAGAAGGATGTCTCATAGAAAAGAGACGGAAGGAGATGCTACGGTTATGACAGATCGCATTATGATCAAAGGGCAAACGGGAGGCTCGTTTTTAGCGGAAAATCCCGAGGCTATGGGTGTAATCTCGGATGTAATGCCTATTGCGACCAATCGAATGCTGTTGGCGGTGGGCGGCTATGCCCCCGAGGACGGTATGCGTCCTCCTACCTTTACCATTGGCACTTCAGGCGTGGATGGCCTTTACGAAGGGCTCTATGACAGCCTTTTGGAGAGAACCGTTACCGACGAGAGCATATTGCGGCTGATCTTTGGTGAATCCGAGGGCAGGCAGACCCATACCATCTCTCGGTATTGCGCGGCGCTCGCGGAAGTGCTGGCTTATAAAATTTTGACCGAGGAAGGGAAATACCTCTCTCCTGAGGATTGCGCGGATCTTATGTCCGAGCGCCTCTCGCAAGGCATTGACAGTCTTCGGGACGTGATGCGCTCCATGGTGGGTCCCCGCCCCGGAAGCGAGCGTTTTTTTGCGGTGTCTCTGATGGCCTGCACCCTTGAAATGGCGGGAGACGACGGTTATGATGTAGACGTATATGCGGCGGGAAATTTCTCCTTGTATATGATGCACTCGGGTGGAATGTGCCCGCTGTGGACGACCGGCAGCGAGCTTGTCACCGGAGACGGCTTTGGCCGTGTCGCATACCGCAGAATCAAAATCCATCCCGAGGGCTCCTTCTCCCTTATGATTTTGCCCAAGAGTGTGTGTGAGCTTTCTGTGTCCGAGCACCGGAATACGGGTGAACGTATGGGGATGCTTTGGCGCCACCGTATGCGTCTGGAGGAACAGCTGACTCGCGTGCTATCCGTGTCGTTGGATACGGCTGATGCGGCAGAGCGCTTGAACCGACATTTTGAGGGACATCACGCGCATAGCGGAGGTCATGGCGGCGAAAGTGTGGCTTTGTCCGGTGTAAGCGAATGTGTGGCCGGAGCATTGTTGGTGCGCGGCGGAACCTACGAAGGATTCCGCGCTGTGTGCGCCGAACGTCTCAGACAGCTGGAGGAGCTGATCGCTTTGTTCCCCCATGGCTATGATGCGGCCGAAGCGGATAAGTGTCAGCAGGATGAAAGCGCCGAGAGAGATTTTATTTTGGAATCGTTTTCTACCCGTGCGGGATGCCATGATAAGGCTCGCGAGGCTTTGTCCTCCCGTGTGCGGGAGCTTTTGAAAGGGGGAACCGAAGTCTCTCCTGATCCTTGGAGCGACACGGGATTACGGCGCCTGACCTTTGACGATGTCAATGAGGTTTTTGAAGTATTCGATAGCGAAAATAAGGATGACAGAGCGGCGTTCGAAGCGAACTCTCGGCTTTTGAAGGGGCTTTTATCGGAGCATTGGATGACCCTGCGCCCTATCTTGTGCCGTGATGCTGAAACGCCCCGTGCCGCTTCCTCCTTGGAGGCCTGCAGGCGACTGAAAAAACAGCTGTCGGCTATGACGGCCTATCGCCGCAAGTGCCTCGCTCGCATGGAAACCCAACTTTCGGATCATTTAGATGTGCTTCGCTTCCAGGAGCAGGACTGGATCCATGGCCGCGGCGGCGATGACAGCTCAGCCGGATGGTTCCGGGATTTGGAAACCTGCCTTCCTGCCCTCGTCGCACAGACCGAGCAGGTTTGGAAGGAGACGGCCGAGCGGCAAAGAACCCTGCAAAGTGCCTATCTCAAGGAAAGAGATCTCCTTTTTGAAACGGATATCCACAATGAAGCGGGAGAGTGGCCTGCGGATTACGAACGTATCCTGCATGGATCGTTGCCCCGTGAAAAATGGCAGAACTGCATAGAGCGGGCTGTAGAAAAATCCCCCGCACTGGCAGAGGTTGTGAAAATGGCCGAGACGCTGTCTGCACGCAACGGACGCTTAAAGAAGCGTATAAACGAAAGAGCGGCAGAACGTAAAACCATGCGCAAGCTGAGTGAAAATGAGGATTGGCTGGTGGATTGTGTGCGGGGTGCCCTCATGGGAGACGAAGGATGGGGTGCTTGCCGGGAAATGATCGATCAAGGCTTCAGAAATGAATACAAGGCCTTTGTTCGCAGACTCAGGGAAGAAAAAGAGCTGGCCGCCCGTAGAAAGCAGGCCTACGCTACCTACCACGCGATGTATACGGCCTATCAAGACGCAGAAATGTAAAAGAACCGGAAAAGCCCCGGAGTGCTGTCATGTGCTCGTCCGGGGTTCTTTCCGTCCTTAACGCAAAAAAACTTTGCGTTTTATGAAAAAAGTTTCGAAAAAATACTTGACAAACCGATGAAGGCATGATATAATGTCGCAGTAAAGAAGCGAAACCGCCCGGTTTCCACCCTGCCGCCATGAGCGCGCTCGGTTAATAGGGAAGAATCCAAGGGATTCGAACCAACCGAACCCACCATAGGTGGAGGTATGTGCCGGGGCTTTGCGCTTCGGTGCAATTTTTATTTTGGAGGTGTGTACCTATCGCAACCAATGCTAAAGAAGCTCAGACCCCTATCAATGAAGAAATCAATCTCCCCGAGGTCAGAGTTATCAGCACAGACGGCGAGCCTTTGGGCATTATGAGTTCCAAAGAGGCTCAGAAGTTGGCTTATGAGAAAGACATGGATCTGGTTTTGATCGCGCCCCAGGCAAATCCCCCTGTGTGCAAGATCATGAACTACGGCAAGTATCTGTTTGAAAAGCAGAAGCGTGAAAAGGAAGCCAAGAAGAAGCAGCAGACCATTGAGGTCAAGGAGATTCAGCTCTCCTGCCGCATCGACACTCACGATTATGAGACCAAGCTCAATCAGGCAAAGAAGTTCCTGACGAGCGGCAACAAAGTCCGTGTGGTGCTGAAGTTTAAGGGCCGTGAGATGAGCCATCAGGCCATCGGCCGTGAGCTTCTGGAGCGTTTCCAGGCGGATACCTCCGAGGTTGGTCAGTGCGAAAAGAAGCCCGTGCTTGACGGTCGCTTTATGAGCATGATCATCAATCCCCTGTCGAATAAAGCCAAATAATGTTCGGTAGGTTGAAACCATAACAAAAAATTATTTATACGAAAGAAGGAACACAAAAATGGGAAAGGTTAAGACACATCGCGCTTCTGCCAAGAGATTTTCCGTCACCGGAACCGGCAAAGTGAAGATCAACCACTGCCACCACCGCCACAACCTGGGTAAGAAGACCGCTAAGAGAAAGAGACATCTCCGCGGCTCTGCAATTCTGAGCGACGCAATGACTGCGAACATCAGAGCACTGATCCAGAAGTGATTCGGTAAACGACGAAAAGGAGGAAATGAACAATGGCAAGAGTTAAGGGCGCAATGATGACCCGTAAGAGAAGAAATAAGGTCCTGAAGGCCGCTAAGGGCTACTGGGGTAGCAAGTCCAAGCATTTCAAGATGGCTAAGCAGGCTGTCCTGAAGAGCGGCAACTACGCATTTGCCGGCCGCCGCATGAAGAAGAGAGACTTCCGTCGTCTCTGGATCACCCGTATTTCTGCCGCTTGCAAGGCTAACGGTATGAACTACTCCACCTTCATGAACGGTCTGAAGAAGGCAGGTATCACCCTGAACCGCAAGATGCTTTCTGAGATCGCTATCGCTGATGCCGCCGCTTTCACTGCTCTTTGCGAGCAGGCTAAGGCAGCTCTGTGATTTGATTTTGATAAAAACCCGGACAGGTGTGCCGGGTTTTTGTCATAGAATGGGGGTCTTTATATGACCCGGATAGGAGGGTTTTATGGGCTTTTTATACCAAGGTGAGGTCATTGTATCCCGCCAAAATCGCCGTGTTGTGGACCTCTGCAAGTTGGAGGACCGCAAGGCAAGACAGGCACAGAAACGCTTTCGTTTTGATGGCATTAAGTTGCTTTGTGAGGCTGTGGAAAGAAATGTCCCCTTGGAGGCGATCTTCCTCAAACAGGGAGGTGCCGACAAGGTAGAGGCTCGCTTTGAAGAGCTGACGGGACGGACACCTTCCTCTGTTTCTTGCCCCGCTTTTTTGCTTTCCGATGAACTTTTTGATAAAATTTCTCAGGAAAATGCCCCCGAAGGCGTGATTTGTGTGGCTGGGTATATTGACAGAATTCATAAAATGTATATAATAGAGAAGGAAGTGACGCTCGACCTTCCCGAAGGTCCCATTCTTCTCTTGGAATCTGTCCGTGATCCCCTCAACGTGGGTGCCATCATTCGCTCTGCCGCCGCACTGGGGATTAAGCATTTGGTCATCAGCGAGGACTGTGCCGACTTGTACCACCCCAAAACCCTTCGCGCCGCTATGGGACCCCTGTTTTCCATGCCCATCACCCGCGTGGACAACCTCACCGTTGCCGTGGAAAAGATTACCGCAAGCGGCCGCCGCGTGTTCGCCGCCGCCCTGGATGATACCGCTGTGAAATTAGGAGAATTCTCTTTTCGGTTTGGAGATTGCGTGATCATCGGCAATGAAGGACACGGCCTGTCCGAAGGGGTGATCAAGGCCTGTACTCGTAGCATCTATATCCCCATGCAGGCAGGCACTGAATCTCTTAACGCAGGTGTTGCTGCCGCACTTCTCATGTGGGAATTGTGTAAGTGATATCCAATTTTATATGGGGCAAAGCCCCGAGAAAAGAAGTGAGAAAGGAGTTCTGCCATGAAGGATCGCTTGTTTGAAATATGGTTTTCGCTTCGCGTGGGCGTGGCCAATCCTGCGTTTATGCCATTACTCGAGCAGTATACGCCGTATGAGTTGTTTTCCATGGGCGGAGAATTGTTAGAATCTCTTCCTTGCGACGATCGGTTGAAGCGGGCTTTGGAAGATAAAAACTTAGAAGAAAGCCATCGTATTCAGCGGTATTGTCAGAATAATGGCGTAGGTTTGTTGTTTTGGCAGGACGAAAACTATCCCTCTGTGCTGCGTATGCTGAAGGATCCCCCGCTTCTTTTATACTATCGCGGAAAACTGCCCGATTTCAAGAGGGAGTTATGCATTTCCGTGGTGGGTACCCGCACCATGAGCGAATACGGCAAGCGTATGGCGTATAAAATAGGCTATGAGCTGGCCGCTGTCGGTACTGTCGTGGTATCGGGCTTGGCTTTGGGTGTGGATGCTGTGGCTTCTGCAGGAGCCATCGCCGCAGAGGGTCGCACCGTAGCTGTCTTGGGTTGTGGTATTGATGTGGCTTATCCCGTTGCCCATAAGCCCCTGATGGAAGCGGTTGTGCGTCAAGGTGCCGTAATGACCGAATATCCTCCGGCGACCCGTCCCTTGGGCCATCATTTTCCCCAACGAAACCGTATTATCAGTGGCCTGTCTCAGGGAACCGTTGTGGTGGAGGCGGGATTGGGCTCAGGTGCGCTCATCACGGCTAAAACCGCTATTTCTCAGGGAAGAGATATCTTTGCTGTTCCCGGAAATGTAGGAGATGAAAACACCTCCGGTACCAATCAGCTGATCTCAGAGGGTGCCACGGTGGTGTTGAAGCCCTCCGATATCCTGAACAATTACAGCTTTCTATACAGAGACGTCCTCCGCATGAAGGCTCTTCCTGCCGCCGAACGTCATTCCGATCTTAACGACGCTGTGTTGGCACGCTTGTCGGTGTATGTCAAAAAAGCAGAAGAGAAGAAGGATGCCTCTTCCAAACCTCAAAATCCTCCGTCTTCTTCGGGGCGAGCCAAAGAAGCGGCTCCCTCACCCCAACTTCAGCGCAAAAATCCTCCAAAGGATAGCTCTCTCGTGTCCCGGAAACCCGATGCGGAGACAGCACACAAAATGGTGCCTCCGTCGGCTCCGCGCAAGGGAGACCTTTCGGAGCAGACTTTGATGTCACTGTCCGAAACCCAAAGAAAGCTTTTCAACGCCTTACCGCTGGATCATGCGGTGGCTGTAGACTACCTTATGAAGGAGGGCTTCTCCATGTCGGAGATTATGTCCTCCATGACGATGCTGGAGATTAAGGGGCTTGTGGTTGCTCTTCCGGGCGGCTTGTATTCCCGTAAGTAAATATCCCGCATTTCATTTGTCAAAACGATACGCGCAAGTTGCGTATCTGCACATAGATTTTGAAAGGAACTATTACCGTATATGGCAAATCTGGTCATCGTGGAGTCACCCTCCAAAGCAAGCACCATCAAAGGCTACCTTGGCTCAAACTACAAGGTTATGGCCTCGGTCGGCCACGTCAGGGATCTACCCAAAAGCTCCCTCGGCGTCGATATCGACAATCATTTTGAAGCACACTATATCAATATCCGTGGCAAGGGAGATCTGATTAAGGATCTGAAGAAAGAAGCGAAAAATGCCAATAAGATCTTCCTCGCAACCGACCCTGACCGCGAGGGTGAAGCCATTTCTTGGCATTTGGCCACCGCGTTGGGGATTCCCGTGGAAAATATCCAGCGTGTTACTTTTAATGAGATCACCAAATCCGTGGTGAAGGCCGCCATCAAGCAGCCTCGCAAGTTGGATATGAATTTGGTTGACGCTCAGCAGGCACGTCGTATTTTGGATCGTATCGTGGGATATAAGCTTTCTCCCTTCCTCTGGAAAACCGTCAGAAGCGGACTTTCCGCAGGACGCGTGCAATCTGTGGCTACCAAGCTCATTGTGGACAGAGAGAAGGAGATCCGAGCCTTTAAGCCGGAGGAATATTGGACCATCAATGTTACCCTCCTACCTGAAAATGCCAAGCCCTTTGTAGCGCATTTCTACGGCGATCACAGCGGAAAAATCCGTCTGACTGACGAAACCTCTGCTATGAAGGTGGTTAATGCCGTGGAGGGAAAGCCCTTTACAGTATATTCCGTGAAGCGCGCTACCAAGAAAAAGCATCCCGCTCCCCCCTTCACCACTTCTACTATGCAGCAGGAGGCCTCTCGCAAGCTGGGCTTCCAGTCTCAGCGGATCATGAAGGTGGCGCAGGAGCTTTATGAGGGTATTAACTTGGGCTCCGAGCTCGGTGGCGTGCAGGGTCTTATCACCTATATGCGTACCGACTCTCTCCGCGTCTCTGCCGAAGCGCAGGCCGCCGCGGAATCACTGATCAGAGAAAAGTACGGTGACCGTTACTATCCCGCATCTCCCCGTGTATATAAAACCAAAGCAACTGCTCAGGATGCCCATGAGGCTATCCGTCCTGCCCGTGTAGATATCGAGCCTGCTCGCGTAAGAAAAATGCTCACGGCAGATCAGTATAAGCTCTATAAGTTGATTTGGGAAAGATTCGTGGCCAGCCAGATGGAATCCGCCGATTTAGAGACGCTGACCGTGGATTTTGATTGTCAGAGCTATCTGTTCCGCACCAGCGGATACACCGTAACCTTCCCCGGCTATATGGCCGTGTATGAAGAGTCGGTGGACGATAGCCAGAAAAAGGCGCTTGCCGATGAGCCTGAGGAGCAGCGGGATCTCCGCATCCCCACCCTTAGCGAAGGCGATTGCCTGAGATCCGGAAGCGTGGAGCCCAACAAGCACTTTACTGAGGCGCCTCCTCGTTATACCGAAGGCTCCATGATCAAGCTTTTGGAAGAGAAGGGCATCGGCCGCCCTTCCACCTTCGCGTCCATCATTTCTACTATCATCTCCCGCGGATATGTCAAGCGCGAAGGAAAATCCTTGGTTCCCACCGAACTGGGTGAAGTAACCAACGATATCATGATCGCCAATTTCTCCACCGTGGTAGACGAACAGTTCACAGCCCGTATGGAGGATTCTTTAGACGAGATTGAAAACGGACGCGAGACCTTGGAAGAGGTGCTTTCCGGATATTGGAAGGTGTTTGAAAAGCAGCTGATCCTCGCGGAGTCCTCGATGGGTAGCATTTCTGTCAGCGTTCCTGCCGAGAAGACGGAGTTCTTCTGCGATAAATGCGGCGCGCAAATGGTCGTTAAAAACGGCCGTTTCGGAAAGTTCGCTGCTTGCCCCAATTATCCCACCTGTAAGAGCACGCGACCTTTGACGACTCCCGAAAAGCCCAAAGCAGAAGAAAAAGCACAAACAACACCCATAAACCCCGATATGATCTGCGAGGCCTGCGGCGCTCCCCTTGTGCTTCGTACGGGCCGTTACGGCAGTTTCTACGCCTGCTCCAAGTATCCCGAGTGTAAATTCACCAAGCAGAAGGTAAAGGATATCGGCGTACCCTGTCCTTCCTGCGGCTCTCGTCTCGTGATGAAAACAGGACGCAATAAGACTATCTTCTATAGCTGTGAGAAGTATCCCACCTGTGATTTCTCTTCCTGGGATATGCCCACCAAGGAGCTTTGTCCTGCCTGTGGCAAAATGCTTTTCCGCAAGAAAGGCAAGCCACTGCTGGTATGCCATGATAAAGATTGCGGCTATAGCCGCGAAGCGGAAATCGTGGTGGAATACGAAAACCCCGACGAATAAAAGACGCATAGACAATTTTGTTTTGAAAAGCATGGGGGATATGGGAATCATTGAGACGTTACCCGTGTCTCCCAATGCTCAAAGGAATCATTATGCCACATATTAATGTTTTCGGTGCCGGTCTTGCTGGCTGTGAAGCGGCATGGCAGGCGGCGCGAAGAGGCGTGGAAGTCACCCTCTATGAAATGAAACCCCATAAGAGGACACCTGCTCACCACGGGGACGGCTTTGCGGAGCTTGTTTGCTCCAACTCTCTGCGATCGGACAGAGTCACCAATGCTGTGGGGCTTCTCAAGGAAGAGCTGTTTCGTATGGGCTCCCTTATTATGGAGGCCGCCAGAGCTACCCAAGTTCCCGCCGGCTCTGCCTTGGCAGTAGATCGGGACAAGTTCTCGGCCTATATCACAGAAAAAATCAAAAACCATCCCCTCATTACCGTGGTGGAAGAGGAAGTAATCTCTGTGCCCGATGAGGGTATCACCGTAGTAGCCACGGGTCCTTTGACCTCCGACCCTATGGCGGAGTGGATCCGCGAACACGTGGCAGGGGAGGGGCTTCACTTCTTTGATGCCGTCGCGCCCATTGTGGACGCCGAGAGCATCAATATGGAGGTGGCCTTCTTTGCCTCTCGTTACAACAAGGGCGACGCGGATTATATCAACTGTCCCATGACGAGAGAGCAGTACGATGCTTTCTATAACGCCCTCATCACCGCCGAGGAAGCAGAGCTCAAGGACTTTGACAAGGATCTCAAGGTCTTTGAGGGCTGTATGCCCGTGGAGGTCATGGCCAAGCGCGGCTATGACACTCTCCGGTACGGCCCTCTGAAGCCTGTGGGGTTGGTGGATGACCGCACGGGGGCCAAGTCTTTCGCCGTGGTTCAGCTCCGCCGCGAGGACGAAGAGGGAAGTATGTATAATCTCGTAGGCTTTCAGACCCACCTGACCTTCCCCGCACAAAAGCGAGTTTTCTCTATGATCCCCGGTTTAGAAAATGCGGAGTTCCTTCGCTATGGCGTTATGCACCGCAACACCTATCTTCCTTCACCCGACCTTCTGGGCGCAGACTATGCTATGCGCATCCGTCCCGATCTGTTCTTTGCAGGTCAGATGACGGGTGTAGAGGGCTATATTGAATCCACAGGCTCCGGCTTTGTGGCGGGCATGAATGCAGCCCGCCGCGCCTTGGGTGTGGAACCCATCATTTTCCCCGAAATCACTATGATCGGTGCTATGGCACACTACATCAGTCACGGTGGTTTGGGAGAATTCGTTCCTATGAACGCCAATTTCGGCATTGTTCCCGCCTTGGATTACCGTGTCAAAGGCGGCAAGTTGGCGAGATACGAGCTGTATGCCGAGAGATCCCTCAAATGGATGGACGAGTATCTGAAAAAGGAATGAAAGATCGGTAAATTGTTGTTTATTTTTTCCACTTTCTTTCCTCGTCGAAAGAAAGTGGAGTAAAGAACGCCGCTCAATGGAGACGTTTCTCCCTTGAGAAACCCTCTCAAGGTGACGCACGCCGCCTTTGGCGGCAACAGCGTGTGAATATCCTCCACACCCGATGCCTCGCCCCCACGGCGGGGCGCCTCGGGGCTCATCGACGTGTTGGTTACTGTCGGCAAGTTGGTATGATCGTTTT
>SVTB01000068.1 GCA_015064015.1 Oscillospiraceae bacterium
TGTTGCCGCCATAGGCGGCGTGCGTCACCTTGAGAGGGTTTCTCAAGGGAGAAACATCTCCCTTGAGCGGCGTTCTTTACTCCACTTTCTTTCGACGAGGAAAGAAAGTGGAAAAAAGATAAACAACCATTTACGGTTGTATAACCCATCGCGTGATACCGTTGGCGCGGGACGCACATCCCCGAGCCAAAGCCCCACCGCAGGTGGTAAACAACAATTTAGTATCCAAAGAAAGGAGTTTTCTATGAAGATCACATCCATCATCGCCAACAAAAACAAAATCCGTTTGAAATTAGATGCCCCGCTTGCGCCCGGAGCTGAGGCTTGGGTGGTGGCTTTTTCGCCCATATGTCAGGAGGAGCTGACCCCTTTGGCTATGCTGACCCCTGAAATTTCGGATGATACTGTAACCGTGGATCGCTATGCTTGTGACCGAGATGGTCTTTGTTTCTCCTATGCACTCATGATTGATGAAGAAATTGTGGACGGCGTGCAATATGTCACCGATATCGAAGAATCTGATCGAACCTTCCCCTACCCCGAGGTCGACACCAAAAAGGGTCTGCAGGTGGTGGACTACGCCGACGCGAAAGAGCTGGGCGTGCGCCACTCTGCCATCAATGTCAACGAGGGTGATTTTCTCATGCCTGCCTACGATGAGGGCAACACCATCGAGTTTGAGCATGACGGTCGTACCTTCTATTTCCGCAAGTCCCATGTAGAAAAAATGGACGAGACCTTTGTGGGGCTTTCTGAGATCGGTTGCGTCATCACCTTTATTCTCCTTAATTCCCCCCGCTGGAAGTGCGACATTGACCCCGACTTTTGGGAGATCATCAAGCATCCTGCCTACACGGGTAAGGCGGAGGATGGTACGGGTCTGATCTCCGCTTTTAATCTGGTCACCGAAGAAGGCTTGGCCTACTACCGCGCTTTCATCGCCTTTTTGGTGGATCGCTACACCCGTGAGGATATGGCTCACGGCCGTGTGGTGGGCATGATCGTGGGCAATGAGGTGGATGCGGGGTATATGTGGTGCAACTCGGGTGAAATGTGCATGGAGTGGTACATGAGAGAATACGCCACCGCCCTGCGTGTGACCTGGCAGACAGCCGCGGATATCTATGCGAATATGCGCGTTTACATCTCCATTGACCACTTCTGGACCGCATCCGCAGACGATAACCAGCCTTTGCGCTACTACAAGACGAGAGATATGCTGGTGTACCTCAATGAGATTGCCACTGCGGAAGGACAGATCCCGTGGCACATCGCCCATCACCCCTATCCCGAGGATCTGAATTTCCCCGATTTCTGGAATGACAAGGCCGCCACCCCCGACGACGATGCCCCCATCATCACCTTCAAAAATTTAGAGGTGTTGGCGCGGTTCATTTACCGTCCCGATATGCTCTATCGCGGCGAGCGCCGCCGCATCATTCTCTCGGAGCAGGGCTTTAACTCCCATTGGACGCCCGAGAGCGAGGTCCTGCAGGCCTGTGCCTATGGCCGTGCTTACCGCAAGGTCATGGAGATCCCCGAGATCGATTCCTTCATTCTCCACGCCCATCACGACAACGCCTTTGAGTTCGGTTTGAATCTGGGTCTGTGGCGCAGGAAGAAGGAAGGACCGGGCATGGAGGCCCCCAAGCCCATGTACTACGTCTTTAAAGCCATCGATCAAAAGGACGAGCGCGGTGTGTATCATTGGGAAAGGTATTGACGGTATCATAGAAATCTCCCCGATGGCTAAGGCTGTCGGGGAGATTTTGTTGGGGAAAGAGGAGCGGTAAATTTTTGTTTAGCGGAGTACGGCCTCCGGCGGCCAAAACCCTTTTGCAAAAGGGTTCTGGACTCCCAAAACCTTTAAATAATAAATATTTTTTAAAGGTTTTGGAAGGGGTTCCAGGGGGAACTTTTTGCAAAAAGTTCCTCCTGGCCGTACCCCTACAAACAACAATTTAACTTTTTACGCAATACAAATTGATATCCCATGCGGGAATGCCTGCCATGCGGCGCAGATAAAAGCGATAATTTGGATTGAGCTTTTGTATCAAGAGCGGCAGCTCAAAAAGATCCTCGCTGCGGTGATACAGGGAAACCAGCAGAGCGGGAGAGCAGGCGCGAATCATTTCTTGGGAGCCACGCAGGGCGGCAGACTCGGAGCCCTCTACGTCGTATTTGATATAATCGAGTTTGGTATTCATGCCTGTGATCTCTGCCCATACTTGATCCAAGGGGCGAACAGCCACAGAGACGGTCTTGCCAAAATACAGCTCCGAGGTGGCAAACAGGGATGGCGCTCTATCGGGCGTAAAGGCCGGGGTGTCACATAGTGTAGCGTTTCGATTGCCGCTGGCATGAAAATGTAGGGTTCCCGATTGATCAAAGGCTCCCGCCTGCACGGCGTTAAGTTTTAAAGAGGATCCCTCGGCTGATAGGCTCTCTCCCCAAGCTGTCAGTTTGGCAAAATTCCGACGGTCAGGCTCCATGGCTACGGCCATGGTGAGGAAGGGCGCATAGACCATCAGCTCACGGAGACTATCTCCGTTATATGCCCCCAAATCAGCTGCGGTACGAAAGGTGTCGGCATGAAGGATATGACGGTAGGCATCTTCCGCTTTGGATTCGGTGGCGCGAAGAATATCAATACGCCCCGACAGCTTGTATGCAAGGATACCGTCGAAGACGTTGCGGGACTCGTCATCTTCCAAAAGCGTGCGGACGGCGAAAAAATCCTCCTTGTGTGCTTCATAAAATGCGTTATCGAATAAAATATTGCCGCAAACGGGAACATCGGGGGCATACAACTCGCAAACAGCGGCAACTCGTTCAATGAGCTCCAGCACATCAGGGCGGGAAGAGGCAAATGATAAGAGGACAAGCATATCGTCGCCGTACAGCTTTCTGGCCTCTGAAAAGGACAACACCCGCCGTCCGTGAAAGCTGTGGCCGCGCACGAATCCATCGCTGGCAAAGCAATCCTTCACGGTGATGCCGAACTTTTCGCAGACGGCTAAAATTTTATCTGCGCCGTTGCCCATGCCGTACAGCAGGATAGGGCGGCCGTCATCGGATTGGATTTTCAGATAGTGCCAAAGATCAGGGATATCACGGGTAGGGAAAAAGGACATGAGAAAAAGCTCCTTTTGACTTGACAATTTAGGATAATGGGTGTAAAATAAAGAAAAATCCGAAAGGAAGTTAAAGATATGGATTGTTTGTTCTGTAAGATTATCGCAGGGGATATCCCTTCCGCCAAGGTATATGAGGACGAAATGGTATATGCCTTCCGTGACATCGCTCCCATGGCACCCGTGCACGTGCTGATTGTGCCCAAATGCCATATGGCCTCCGTCGATGAGGTCAACGGTGACAACAGCACCTATATTTCCCGCATTTTTGAGGTCATTCCTCAGATTGCCGCCGCCGCAGATTTGAAGGACGGCTACCGCGTAGTTACCAACTGCGGTGAACACGGCTGTCAGTCGGTGAAGCATCTGCATTTCCACCTGCTGGGCGGAAAGCAACTGTCCGAAGAAATGGCTTGATTCAAACACCCCCACTTTTGTGGGGGTGTTTTTAGTTATCCGAGTCGTCTTGCCTCGGTATAGAAGCGCTTATCCGCCGCATGACCCATGGAAAATGCCTTGCGGGGGAGGGAACCGTCAAAAATGACGGTTGGGAAGAGTTCATCTTTTTCCATGCCGTCAAAGAGAAAGGCCAAAGCCCCGTCCTGAGCCCCCAAGGCAACTGCCACATCTTCGCCGTGGATGTAATCTACCTCGGCATCTCCGTATCGCCTGTCGGAGAGACATTCATTGACGAAGCTTTGAACTGTACCCACTGCCAAGGTGGATACAGGATGGGGGATGGTTACCGTCTCGTCATAATCTCCGTGAGAGAGACGGACGGCTTGAGGAGAAGCCTCTCCTTGGAGAGAAGCGGCGTAAGCCTTAAAGTCCTCGACAACTTTGACGGGGTCTACCCCGAAGAAGACCCGATAAATAGGCTCAAACTCAAGAGAAGCATCGTAAAGGTTGACGATTTCGCAAAGGGCATAGCGCATGGGGTGCCGTCGAGCGGCATCTCCCAAGCGAGTCTTTAATTCCTCGTAGCAGGTCTTAGCCGCAGCTAAGGAGTGATTACCGTCGCCTACCGCAAATAAAAGCGGAGCAAGCCCACTGCGGTGATATTTCTGTTCCATGCTTTGGGGAGAAGCTAAGGCATCCAGTGCAGACAGAACTTGTGCCTGCATTTCCTCAGAGATAAGATAGCCTTTCAGGTGGCCGCTGTTTTGCATGAGATCAAAGTCATAGACCACAGGCAAATCGGCCGTGCCTTTAAACAGAGGCTCAATGGCTGTCTTTTGCGCGTCATCAATGAGCATCATCACATGGGGGAGCTCCATGGGCGCACCTCGCCGGATGATGGTGCGAGGCGGGATGCGCTCTGGCACGGTTTCCTCGGTGGCACGAATGAGGGCAGCGGAGCCTGGGCGGAAGTCGTAGTCCTCTAAGTCGATCATACCTACAAGACCTAAGCGGTGCTTGCCGTCAGCCAAGGTGCGATCCACCAAAATCATAGCATCTGGATGGCACTCTAAAATCTCGTCCAGATAGTCCACCATAGCTTCACGAATGGCGGGAATTCGGGCATCGGTTTCCTTGAGGTATACTTCGGGAAGAATGACCCTCAGGGTAGAGGGGGCGTTTCCTACCAAGGTGTCAGCGGTTTCCCAGTAGTCGGGTTGGGCGGTATATTGGTCAGGCGACGGCGGACCAGAGTGTGCCATCGGTGATGGAAAAATTGGGAAGCAAAATGTCAGCGGGATAAAAGCAGGAATGATTCATGCCGGAAGATCCTTTCATGTGCATATACGATTATCTCTATTATATACGAAAAAAAGCGAAAAAGCAAGAGGTCAGAAAAGAATTTGATGCTATGCCTGAAAAATTTTCGCAAAGAGGGAAGAACCTCTTGCCAAAGTCATACAGTTGTGGTATACTCTTGACATCAAAGATAAATGAGGAATCCTTATGCGTGACGATCAACTGATTGATATTTCTGCGTGCCACCGTACATGGGCCACGATCGAGACCGATGCGTTACTCCATAATTATACCGTACTTTCAAAGGGCATTTCGGCTGTATCACCCTCCTGCGTCTCTGTGTGTGTGGTCAAGGCCGATGCTTATGGGCACGGCGTAGAAACCGTATCCGACATTCTGTGGCAAGCAGGCTGCCGCCATTTCGCGGTAGCCACTACGGAGGAGGCACTGACCTTGAAACGGTGCTTGGAAAAATACGCCCCCGAAAAGCCAGCGCTTGTTCTGGTGCTGGGGTATACGCATCCTGAAGCTGTGGGGGATATGATGGACGCGGGAATCACCTTGACCTGCGTGTCGGGTGAACACGCAGAGGCATTATCCCGTCGCGCGGCAGAAATGGGGGGGCGGGTTTCCTGCCATATTGCCTTAGATACCGGTATGAACCGCATAGGGCTTTCCGTCCATACGCCGGAAGATATTCGAAACGCCGTTTCGGATGTGCGGCATATCATGCGCCTGTCGGGGATTTGTGTTACGGGAATGTTTACGCATTTTGCGTTGGCGGATGAGGACTATGACAAGGCCGTAATGCCGGATAGCCATACCCTGACCCAGTATGCCCGCTATCGCGCGGTGTACGATGACCTGTGCGCTACGGGTGACCGTCCTGCTTTTTGCCATGTCTGCAACAGCGCGGCTGCCATTCGCCTTCCCTGTCTGTACCCTGATGTTTGCTTTGACGGTGTCCGTTTTGGTATCAGCCTTTATGGCTACGGTGTTTCCCCCGCTCCGCATCATACCTACGCCTTGCGACCCGCCATGACCCTGAAAACGCGGGTCATTCATATTCATCGGCTTTGTCCCGGAGAAATCGTTAGCTACAGTGGCCGCTATAGAGCAGATATGCCTCGCACCATCGCTACCTTGCCCATCGGGTATGCCGATGGCTTCCGCCGAGGATTTGAGGGAGCTTTTGTGACCGTCCATACGGCGCGGGGAGATGTGTGCGTGCCTGTGGTGGGACGGATTTGCATGGATCAGTGTATGCTGGACGTAACGGATCTGGGCGTGAACGTGGGAGATGAGGTGACCCTGTTTGGACAGAGTACACCTTTCTTTGAAGCTCCGCAGGCATCCTTGGAGGCGCTGTGTGAACGAGCCAATACCATTCCTTACGAGATTTTGTGTCAGATCACGGCCAGAGTACCGCGGGTCACCATATAAATTTAGGCCACCGGTCAAGCCGGTGGCCTTGTCTTGTATATTTTTGAACGA
The DNA here is from genome assembly GCA_015064015.1 of Oscillospiraceae bacterium. Taxonomy (GTDB): domain Bacteria; phylum Bacillota; class Clostridia; order Oscillospirales; family CAG-272; genus CAMEON01. The sequence goes on from SVTB01000068.1 coordinate 6,327, forward strand.
CGAACCGCCTTGCCGTAGGCTGAACCCGTTGCTTTTATGCAATATCTTTCCTTTCGTATTTCCAAAAGGCTGCTGCCGCACCGGCAAGGGTCAATGCCACCCCGGGCAAAAGATATTTGATTTCGGGTAAGCCGTTGGCAACAATCTGCCCGCCATCGGTATAGCCAAAGGGAGAAATATACTTGAGAAAGTCCAGCTTATCGGTGAGGTTGGAGACAATGTTGAGGAAGTAAAGCCCCATAGCCAGCCCCATACCGATGGCGAGACCGCCGCGGCGGATGAACGCCGAGATACCGAAAGTTATGGCGGAAATCTCAATTTGCATGATGGCCGAAGACAAAAGGAGCCAGGCCATTTTTCCTGCATCTGCTTCTGCGCCGATGGCTAAAACGCCAATGATGGTCACCAAAGCGACGGTCATATTTAAAATGAGAATCTGCGTGAGGATGGAGAGTAGCTTGAACAGAACAACGCGGCGACGGGTGACGGGATGAGAGAGAAGAAATTCTGCGGTCTTGTCGCGTTCCTCCTTGGATAGGGCGGAGATGCCCAGTAAAGCGGCGAAAAAGGCACCGCCAAGGCCTAAGGTGTTGCCACACTCCACGCCGAAGTAGCCCATAAATTCACCAAAATTGAGTTGATCCATTCCAAAGGCATCCGAGAACGCACCCATGTTGGAAAACATATCGCTGATATCCCCCATTTGCGCGCTCATGTCGGGATATATAATGATACAAACGCCCAGCATAAAGGAGATGGCCGCTGTCCATACGATCAGAGAGATGCGGTTTCTTTTGAGTTCATGCAAAAACAGGGTCATGTCACGATTCCTCCTTCGTGTAGTAATGCAGGAAGATCTCTTCAAGATCGGGATCGGTTACCGTAAAGTCCTGTGCTTTAAGCGTTGTCAAAAGAGACAACAGTTCTTGAGCACTACCGTCATAGAGGAAGGTCACGCCGTCCTGCTTGATTTGTATATCCTTGATACCTTCACGCAATGACAAGGAGGAAATACCGCGTATAGAGACACGCTTGACACCTGTGTGGCCGAGATTGCCTACGCTGTCGGATACCAAAATCCGCCCTTCACGGATGACGGCTGCACGCTTGCAGTAGCGTTCTACCTCGGACAGTACGTGAGAGGACAAAAATACGGTGGCGCCTGCCTTGTTGCGCTCTTGCAGGATGCTGTAAAATTCCTTTTGCATGAGGGGGTCAAGGCCGCCGGTAGGTTCGTCGAGGATATACAGTCTCGGCTTGTGCTGAAGGGCGCAGACGATGCCCACCTTCTTGCGATTGCCGAAGGACAGCTCATCCACTTTGCGGTTGGGGTCTAAATCTAAGCGTTCGCAAAGAAGGGCCGCTTCGGCTTTGCAATCCATATGGCGAAGATCAGCGGACAGCTTCAAGATTTCCCGCACCTTCATGCCACGATAGAAATTGGTTTCGGAGGGAAGATACCCTACCTTCGCAAGGATCTGATTCTTTTGGGCGCGAATATCCATACCCAGCACCTCGGCGGAACCGCTTGTGGGGGAAATCAATCCCAAAAGGGTGCGGATGGTGGTGGATTTGCCCGCGCCGTTGGGGCCGATGAAGCCAAAGAAATCCCCTTCGGCTACAGTCAGATTCACATCAATCATGCCGCGGGCTTTGCCGTAGTATTTGGTCAGGCTGTTTGTTTTGATGGCATCCATGCAAGGCCTCACTTTCCCACTTTCGTGACAAGTTCATCATAGATCTCCTCGGAAGCCTCATTATCCTGACCTCCCAGCACCAACACCGAGCCGTCCTCCATGGTCACCACCACGCAAGCTACCTTCAAATCGCCACAGGTATAGCGGGTATGGTTGCCGAACTCCTCGTTTCTGAACCATCCCACCAGCAGCTTGGGCGAGCCAACGCCGCTGACGCGGTGACCCTCCACACCGTTCTCTCGGTATTCGATGGTATCAATATCGGCATAGTTGACAGTCAACTCACTGCTGTAGGTGGCATCCACCGTAAAAGCGGTGTCATTATAGGTCACCGTCACCTCGCCTGTAAAGACGATCACGACGGCGAAGGCGAGAATGGCCACCACCAAAACGGTGGTCAGCACCACCGCCCACTTGGGGTAATACTTTATCGTCTTCACATCCTCATAGGAAGCTCTGCCCTCCCGCACCTGCTTCTTAAAATAAGAGGAAGAATAGATCGCGGTGGGGATAACGGCCAGCAGGATGATACCCAATGCCACGAAGGGGAAAGCCTCCATGGGCAAGAAGGCGCAAAGCATGAGAAGGATGCCGCATCCGACCCAGATCTTTCCCGCAAAGCGGTGGGTGGCGTTCCAGTTTTCCTCGTTGGCCAGCGTCCACGTGAGCTTGACACCAAGGGTGTAGTTCTGCTTGCACTTGGGCATATAATTTCCTATGACGAGGAAAACGATGCCCAAAAAGACGCTGATGAGGGCGGTGAAGTTAAATTCCAGCCCCAGCGCGGCGGCGTAGATAAAACCGCTCGAGAACAAAGAGATGAAGGGCATGATCCAAAAGATCATCCCGATGGCCTTGGGGCTTTGGTCCGCCTGCTTCTTGTCCTTGCTTGTGACAAACAAGCAGAGCCAGTAGATACCCAAAAGGATGAGGGGGAGGATGATCACCGGAAATGCGGGGTTGCCCCAGCCATCCACTTGCCCATCAGGCCCCCAATGCACGGGTAACTTTTCGGGGAGCTTATTCCATAGGATGAGTCCCACCACCGAGGGGATCAGCATCACAAGAGAGGATATGAGAATTTTCCATTTGTTGTTTTTAATCATGATAATCTCCATTCCGCCGCCGATGGCGGCACATTTATAGCTTGAATTCGACCGTGTCGCTTTAGCGACAAAATGAGTGGGGTCCCATTTTAGGGAGAATTGTGCGTGAAACAGTAAACTTCGGTTTTAGATTATTGAATTTCACGCTCTTCTCCTTTCAGCTCGGCGATCCAGAGCATGATCTCTTCAAGCACGGATGCGTTCAGCTCATAAAAAATGAATTTACCCTCGCGGGTGTCTCGAATGAGGTCGGCTTCCTTTAAAACCGACAGGTGGCGCGAGATGGATGCGCCCGTCACCTCAAAATGATCGACGATATCCCCTGCTGACATACGGCCTTTTTTCAGAAGATTCAAAATTTCCCGCCGTATGGGGTCGGATAACGCCTTCATGGTCTGTTGTAGACTCATAAGACCACTCCTCTCGTTTAACGTTTAACCTAATTGTTAAATGTAGTATACCATACGGTTCATGGTTTGTCAAGAGGATTTCAAAACTTTTTCAACTTTTTTTCAAAAAGGGGTTGACAAAAAGAGGAGGGCGTGGTATGATATAGACACTTTAGCGAGGTAAAGCATTAAAACGCAAGATTTGAAGGCTGTTATGAAGAAATTACTCGTTATGATTTTGGCTCTGGCTATGGTATGCACCTCTTTTGTCGCTTGTGGCGGCAAGAGCAGCTACGAGGATCTCATGATCGTGGATCTGGGCCTTGAAAAGGAATATTTCGGCATTGCCTTCCGTGCGGGTTCGGATATGACCCGTAAGGTGGAAGATATTACCCTGCAGCTCATTGAAGACGGAACCTTGGGTGAGCTTTCCACCAAGTATGAGGTGGGCGCCGTCGGCAAGGGAGAATACACCCCCAAGGCTGACGCTTTTACCGACAGCGGCGACTGGGCTTACATCCAGGGCAAGGGCAAGCTGGTGGTCGGTATCACCGATTACAAGCCCATGGACTATCGTGATGAAGACGGCAACTGGATCGGTTTTGATGCCGACTATGCTCGTGCCGTTGCCGCCAAGCTGGGCGTTGAGGTAGAATTCAAGGAGATCGACTGGGAGCTGAAGCTGGCATCCCTTGAGGCCAAGGAGATCGACTGCATTTGGAACGGCATGACCATCACCGAGGCCATCGAAGCCAAGGCTGATTGCACAGCCCCCTATATGTATAACACGCAGGTAGCCGTCATCAAGAAGGCCAACGCCGAAAAGTACAAGGCTCTTGCCGATTTTAAGGGTGTGAGCATTGCCGCTGAGGGCGGTTCCGCCGGTGAGAAAGTCATCAAGGACAACGCAGATCTGGCGGGCGGCCTCAAGACTGTCACCGGTCAGACCGATGCTCTCCTGGAGGTTTTGGCAGGAGCATCCGAGGTTGCTATTGTCGATTTGACACTGGCCAAGGCACTGATTGGATAAAACAAAACAAATCCGCTCGGGGCGCACAGCACCCCGAGCTGTTTTAAGGATAGATTATGGATCAATTTATTAAAATCACTTTGGATCTTTTAGTGGGCTTTGGGGAGACGCTGAAGATCTTCGCTGTTACTTTGGCTTTTTCGCTCCCGTTGGGTTTGATCATTGCCTTTGGCTCTATGTCAAAATTCAAGCCATTGTCAGCGCTGACCCGCGCTTTTGTGTGGATCATCCGCGGTACTCCCTTGATGCTCCAGCTGATCGCCGTTTACTACGGTCCCGGTCTTGTGTTCGGGCAAATGCTGCTGACCGCGCCCGTAGCCGTATACATTACGTTTACGATTAACTACGCCTGCTATTTTTCCGAGATTTACCGTGGCGGTATCGAGTCTATCGCTAAAGGACAATACGAGGCGGGGCAGGTATTGGGCATGACGCGCAGGGAGACCTTTTTCAAGGTAATCCTGCTTCAGGTGGTCAAGCGTATTATCCCGCCTATGTCCAATGAAATCATCACGCTGGTCAAGGATACTTCTTTGGCCCGTGTTGTCACCTACTACGAGCTGATCTATTTTGCTCAGCGCTACATCAAGAACGCGGGTCTGCTTTGGCCTCTGTTCTACACCGCCGTTTATTATCTGGTGTTTACGGCCGTCCTCACCTTCTTCTTCCGCTGGTTGGAAAAGAAGCTGGACTATTTCAAGGCGTAAGGAGGACGATAATATATGAATATGCTTGAAGTTAAAGACCTCCGCAAGCGTTTTGGCGACAACGAGGTATTAAAGGGCATCAACCTGACGTTGGAGAAGGGCGAGGTATTGTCCATCATCGGCTCTTCGGGTGGCGGCAAGACCACTCTACTCCGCTGTCTGAACTTTTTGGAGAAAGCCAACAGCGGCGAGATCATCGTAGGTGGCAAAAGCGTCTACAGCGCCATAGAGGGAGAAAAGCCTGTGGTAACTCCGGAGGCACAGCTATCCTTCGGCCTTGTTTTCCAGCAGTTCAATCTGTTCCCCCAGTACAGCGTCATTGAAAACCTGATGTTGGCGCCCAAGCTTCGCGCCAAGCGCAAGACAACGGCGGGGGAGCGTGAAACCGCCGAGGTGATCCATAGACGCGCCGAACAGCTGTTGGCTACGGTTGGCCTTTCGGAAAAAGCCAACGCCTACCCCTGCCAGCTTTCGGGAGGACAGCAACAGCGTGTGGCTATTGCCCGAGCTCTCATGCTCTCTCCCGATATCCTCTGCTTCGACGAACCTACTTCCTCCCTTGACCCTGAGCTGACGGGAGAGGTGTTGAGGGTGATCCGTTCCCTCAAAAGTTCCGAGCGCACCATGATCATCGTCACCCATGAGATGGAGTTTGCCCGCCACGTATCCGATAAGGTGATCTTCATCGCCGACGGTGTCATTGAGGAGCAGGGAACTCCCGATGAGATATTTGGCAACCCTCAAAGCGACAAGCTCAAGGTGTTTCTCGCGGCGGGGACAACTTAATTATACTGGTCGATATCCGGGAAATCCGCTGTAGGATTTCCCGGATACATTTCCCGGAAAAATATTTAATATTTTTTTGAAAAAAGGCTTGACAAATCCAAACCCTTGTGTTATAATATCACCGTTCCGCTGATGAAAGTCGAGGACGAACGAACAAAATGCTGGTGTGGCTCAATGGCAGAGCAGCTGATTTGTAATCAGCAGGTTGATGGTTCGACTCCGTTCACCAGCTCCAATATGGGGGATTTCCCGAGCGGCCAAAGGGGGCAGAC
>SVTB01000069.1 GCA_015064015.1 Oscillospiraceae bacterium
TGGCACAGCTTATGAATCCACCCGTATTATCGTATTCCACGAGGCCTTGGAGGACGTGCGTGCCATGAAGCTCTGCGAAACCTTCTACGGCAAGGATCGTGTGGTGGCCGAAATGGAAGCTATCTTCGGTGAGATCCGCTTTGACCGTTGCGCGAGGTCTGCCGAAATGATGTTGGCCGTGAGAGCCCGCATCGACGAGCTGATCGCGCTGGCGGTGGCAGAGAAGCAGTAATTCACTTTACCCCAATATTGTAAAACCCCCGACGGATTTTGATCGTCCGTCGGGGGTGATTTTTAGATTGCTTTTTCAGAGACCGCCATCAGTTGCTTTCTGCCTGCCGAGCCGCCCACACACCGATCTCGGTGCCGTCGGCGCAGTAGACGGTGACCTGATTTTCGCACTTGGAAAAGTCGAAGAATTGGCTGTAGCGTGCCCATTGCTCGGCGGTGCCGCCGTAGTGGATCTCCGTCAAAGGGCCGTGACATGCTATCGTGATCTCATGCGCCTGCGCCTCTCGGACAAAGCCGTCCTTTTGAACGAAGATGTCGGCAGGCAATGTGATGGAGGTGCAGTAGTAAATTCTAAGATGCTCGCCTCGACCGATGACTAGGTGATCGGCATCAATTACCAGCCCCGTACCATCGAAAATGAGGGAGGTATTCAGAATCACCGCTTTCTCGCTTCGAAGAGTCAGGTGCGTGTTGCCAAATCTGTCGAAGGCACCAAAATAAACGGTCAGATCATTTTCAAGCGCATCGATGGTCAATGTTTTGGGTGTTTCACCGTCGTAATTGAGAAGGTCTACTCCAAAAACTTCCACAGAAGATACGCCATCAATGCGATCCGGAGGATTTCGGGTAAGGACTAATGTTTGGTCGTGATAAATCCATGCATTTGAACCGTTCAAGCTCAATGACAGACCGGGCGATATCATGGGATCGCAACGATAGAGACAGTTATCCTTGGCATAGTATACAGACGGTGCCTCGGAGAGAATCGGCACAGTGACAGGCTCAGAGGGAGGGCCTTTAAGCGTTGAGGTGATGGTCGTCAACTTGGAGCCGGAGCCGAAGAAAACATCAAAATCGGTGAGTGTAGATGGAATATGCAGATTGTGAACCGTCCACGAAAAGGTGAAGATGCCCGACTTTGCGGCTACGATACCCTCGGGGATGATACAGTTGACCGCGCCTAGCACTGCTGTTTGTGTGCCTCGCTCAATGAGACAGCCTCCTTCTGCATAGTACACAGGATTATCGGGGTGAACCGAAATTTCCGACAGAGGACAAACGAAATCGTTATGGCCAACGCGATCGATCCGCGTCAAGGATGCGGGCAGATACATGGGAACAGGTGTATCCGGGTCAGCCTTATTCCCGCGAAAAGCGTTTTTCGCAATATGCTCCACACTTTCGGGAAAGATATATGCGTTGTGGCAAGCGTAGACGAGAGATTGGGTTTCTTTCAGGACTAAACAGTTGTTTTTAGCGTAATACACGGGGTTATCCGCATCCACAGTCAGCTCCTTGAGCGGCGCCCCCCACAAGCCTTCAAGATGGATGGTCGTCACCGTATGGGGCAAATGGAGAGAGGTGAGTCCCTCCATGGGGATTGACACGATCCCATCCCACGAGGATACGTTCATATACGTCCATCCCGTGCCTGTAAAATCCGTCACAACGTCTCCTTCCGGAGACATGGCCGGCACGACGAGTTTGCCGTTTTCAGGCGCACTTATTACACCCACCGAGCAGGTTCCGTCACCTTTGGATGTGAACTTCAAATGCACTAACATCTCCTCGGGGCTGATCGTTTCTTCCTCGGTAGAGGCAGGCGGCATTTGATTGGCGTGGAACCCCGCCATCATGATCCCTGCCAGCGTTCCCAACGCGACGATAGCACAGGCAGCCGCCACCACGGCAGGCTTTTCAAAAAACGCGGCGATGGCATGGCGGCGTTGGGGTTTGTCTACTATGATTGGTTCGGGGAGAGCGGATTCTTCAATGAAAGCATCGTCCACGTCCCCGAGACGGGCAAAGATTTGTTTTTCGTTCATCTTCATGGGCTGATCCCCCTTTCTTCAAGATAGGTGCGGAGCTTTTCACGGGTGCGCATGAGGCGCAGAGACACGGCATTGGGCGTCATGCCGTAGGCTTCGGCCAGCCGTTTCACGGGATAGGCGTGCCAGTAGCGCCCCATGAACAGCCGCCGCTCTAAGGATGGGAGAGAGGTTAGAAAATCATTCAAAAGCCTCGACAGCTCATTGGCGTGCCGCTCGTCTATGGCCAGACATTCCGCAAGCTCGTGGAGCGCCACATCAAATTCACGGTTTTTCCTTGCGTGATAGACGTTGATGGCTAAATTTCTGCAAATGCGGCAAAGATAGGCCGACAGAGAGCGAGGCCTTTCGGGCGGGATGCTGTTCCACGCCTTCAGCCATGTGTCATTGACGCACTCCTCGGCATCGGCGCGGTTGCCGAGGATCCGCATGGCTGTGGCCATACATTTGGGTCCGTGCGCCTTGTCTGCCTCATGGATGGCCTGCTCGTCGCGGGAAAAGAATAATTCAATGATACGATGATCGTCCATGTGCGCCTCCTTTCTTCGTTTTTGAAGTCTCGAGTCCCTTCATCTATGTAGACAGAAGAATGTATGCAAATCTTTCATGGTTTCGTAAAATTTTTATGCTATCATCATAGCAGAGAACAGGTACTTTTTCAATAGAAATTTCGGAATTTTTATTTTTTATGAAATATTCTGCCCCTCCAATGCGACATACAGGGTGAAACCCGTTACCGCTACGAGCACGGCAACATGATTCGATCCACAAGATATCAGGACCAAGAGGTTATCTCCAAATCCGAGTGGACGCATCAAGCCATGGAAGTACCCGTGGAATAAAGGCCACCTCTCAAAAGAAACCCCCGACGGAGAATCAAAATCCGTCGGGGGTTTTCTGTCAGTCTCTCTTGCCCGTTTTGATCTCCCCGTGCTTGGCTTCGTATTTTTCAATACAATCACGGATAAGGATCAAAATCTGGCTGTTGGCACTGCGGCCTTCGTAGTCGGCAACGTAATGGAGCTTATCAAGTGTTTTGTCGTCAATACGGACGGTTAAATGTCGCAACTCATTTTTAGCCATAAAATAACCTCACTATTAACATATTATGGCTTTATTTTAACTTCAAAATGCATTATAATTGCTAATGTGAAGTCACAACGACCTCGAAATGTGTGTTAAAAGGAGGAATCATATGAAAATTGCTGTTGTAGGATCCAGAAATTTGACGATTGAAAACTTTGAGGATTATATACCGGCCGAGTGCACCGAGCTGATTTCGGGTGGAGCCAAGGGCATCGACACCTGCGCCCGTTTGTGGGCGGAGGCGCGGGGCATCCCCGTCACCGAGTTCTTGCCGGATTATACCCGCTATGGTCGTGGGGCTCCTATGGTCAGAAATCGCATGATCGTGGATGCCGCCGACAGGGTGATCGCTTTCTGGGACGGCACCTCTAAGGGGACGGCTTATACGGTTCGGTACGCAGAAAAGCAGGGCAAGCCTGTGACAGTGATTTCTCCTGATAAATAATTGACAAAATTTACATAGAGCTCTTGACAGACAGCGGGGTATGTTGTAAAATATAGAAGGTAATGCTACTTTAAAAAGCAAAAGCAAAGCAAGCCGAAACACGAAGAAACGGAGAATCACCCATATGTATAGAATTGGTATTGATTTGGGCGGAACCAACATCGCCGCAGGTATTGTCAACGATGCGTTTGAGATCGTTTGCAAGGAAAGCATCCCCACGGGTGCTGAGCGTCCTGCGATGGAGATCGCTGCCGATATGGCCGCTCTGTGCCATAAGGTTTGTAAGAAGGCGGGTATTTCTCCTTCCGAGATCGCCTCTGTGGGTATTGCCTCGCCGGGTATCGCCAACCATGATGACGGCGTCATTGAGTATTGCTGTAACATCCCTTCGTTCTACCGATTCCCCGTGTGTGATGCCGTGAAGGCAGGCTTCCCCGTGGAGCACGTGTTTGTGGAAAACGATGCCAACGCCGCCGCGTGGGGCGAGGTTGTGGCAGGTGCCGCCAAGGGCACCTTAGATTCCGTGATGATCACCCTGGGTACAGGCGTGGGCGGTGGTATTATCTTAGGCGGTAAGGTTATCTCCGGCTTTAACTATGCAGGTGCCGAGCTGGGTCATATGGTCATTCAGGTGGACGGTCGTCCCTGTGGCTGTGGCCGTAAGGGCTGTTGGGAGGCTTATAGCTCTGCCACGGCGCTCATCCGCATGACCGAAGAAAAGCTGGCCGAGTGCGAGGCGCAGGGAAGAGAAACTTCCATGACGGCTGATGTAGCTGCTCGCGGTAAGGTTTCGGGACGCACCGCCTTTGACGAAATGCGCGCGGGAGATGCCGCTGCTACCGAGGTGGTGAATACCTATCTTCACTATTTGGCACAGGGACTTTCCAACATCATCAACATCTTCCAGCCTGAGGTGCTGTCCATCGGCGGCGGTATTTCGGGCGAGGGTGAGTCCCTCATCGAGGCCCTTTTGCCCGAGATCCGTCGCGAGGTCTATGGCCAGGGTATCGTGAAGTCTCCGGAAATCCGTATCGCGGCTCTCAAAAACGATGCGGGTATCATCGGCGGCGCCGTGCTGGGTATCAAATAATACGTCTATATCCGTTCAAGCCCGCGGTATTCGGTCTGCGGGCTTGTTTTTATCCCGATGAAAGGAGATATTTACATCATGATCGGCATTTTGCCTTACGCTATCTGCTTTTTCTTATTGGCAGCAGCCATTCTCCTGCTTCCCAAAAAGCAAAGCACCCAAAAGGTGGCGGTAACCTTGCTCATCATCTCTCTTGCGGCTGAGATTTTTATTTGTAATTTTCATTCCTTCCACCTTCTGTTCGGTGACTATCAACGCGGTGAGCTTCCTCTGAAGGGTGAGCATACCACCGTGTCGGGAGCCGTGTCCGACACCAATCTTACGTCGAACAAGGGCGGTACCATCACCGTAACGGCAGAGGAGCTGACGGGCACTGTAGGCACCCTGCGTCTGCACGTGCTCTTGCCCGAGGATACGGACTATGTGGATGTCAAGATTTCTGCCAAGGACGTGACCCAGGCCGCATCCTGGCGCTCCAATGTGGCAGACGGAAAAATCATCCGTGGGGATGATCGCTCGGCCTATATCGTGTTGGATCTCACCGGAGACGTGAGCGCTTTGAAAATTTCCCTCACGGCACCCAAGGAAGCTGTCTTTACCCTGACGGGCATTACGGTGAACGAGCCTGTACCCATGCAATTTTCCGCCCTTCGTTTGGTGCTCTTCGTACTGGGGTGTATGGCGGTCTATGCCCTTGTTACATTCCCCTCCATGAAAAAGACTTATGGCGAACAGCCTGCCGCTTTGGGTCGTGTGGCCATCGTGCTGACGGTGGTGTTGGTATTGCTTGCACTGGGCATGACCTTCGCGGCTATGTATGACCAAACGGGCGCGGTGTCTACGGGCTTTGAAAATACTTCGGGCAACCAGATCACCCAAGAGATCGTGGATGCTTTCCGTGCGGGCCAAGTGCATCTGCTGGATCAGCCCTCCAAGGAGCTGTTGGATATGGAGAATCCTTACGATTGGAGCGCCCGCCGTGAACTGGGTGTATCGGCCAAGTGGGATCATCTCTTGTTTGAGGGAAAATATTATTCCTATTACGGTATTGCTCCCGTTCTGCTTTTGTTCCTTCCCTACAATATTTTGACGGGCTTTTATTTCCCCACCGCCGAGGCTGTTCTGCTCTTTGGCGGCTTGGGCATCGTGTTTTTATCCCTGCTGTTTTTGGAATTTGCCAAGCTGTTCTGCAAGAAGATCCCCAACAGTATGCTGGTGGCCACTTTGGTCATTCTTCAGCTTTCCAGCGGTGTGTGGTATAATTTCGTATACGATAATTTCTACGAGATCGCGCAGGCTTCGGGCTTTATGTTCACCTGCATGGGCTTTTTCTTCCTGCTTCGTTCACGGGTGATCGGAGAAGGAAAGATCCGTTACCGTCATCTGGTACTGTCCACCATGTGCCTGTCTTGGGCTGTGCTTTGCCGCCCCACATTGGCACTTTACTGCATCGTAGCCTGTATCTTCATTGTTTTCGGTTATGTCAAGCATCGCGGAGAGATCAAAGCCTCTGTACCTGATTTAGGAGACAGACAAAAACGGGCATTGCGAGGAGCCACCGTGAAGTATCTCCTGGCATCCCTGACTTGCTTTGTGGTGATTGGCGGTATCCAAGTGCTATACAACTACGCCCGCTTTGGCAATCCTTTGGATTTTGGTATTCAGTATTCTCTAACTATCAACGATTTCACGAGATCTCAGTATCACACCGACTTTGTCATGATCGGTATTTACAATTTCCTGTTTGCCTTCCCCAAAATCCAGCCGGAATTCCCCTATGTTGTTTCCAATTTCTCGACGCTATCTACCAACGGTTACTACTACGTTGCCAACCGTAACGCAGTAGGCATCTTCTGGCGCGCCCTCCCGTCTTTGGGATATCTTGGAGTGGCTCCGGCGTGGAAGTCCTTGAATAAAAAAGAACGCCTGCAAGCGTTACTTCTCCTGATTCCCACTTGCGTCATCGCTCCCCTCATCATTATTTTCTCTATTTGGGAGAGCGGCTACGGTGTGCGCTATTGCTGTGACTTTGCTTGGCAGATCATTTTGGGCGGTGCGGCGGTGCTGTATCTTCTGTATGTACGTCGAGCTGAGGGGCAGGGTAGAAGTATCCTGCGCCATGCCTTTACGGTGGCCATGGTACTGGCGGTAGTGATCAACGGCGCCATGCTCTATGATTATCTCACCAAAGCGGGGTACTTGGCGGCTGATTATCTGCGTCTTGCCCGCGTGTTCGATTTCTGGTTCTAAGATTCCTACATCTCCCTCGCATCCTGCGGGGGAGATTTTTTAATGATACCTTGACAAGAGAGGAAAAATCGGCTATAATATGATTATAAATTTGAAATAAAAAGAGGATAAAGGCATGAAATTATACCTTGTGATCCCTTGCTATAACGAAGAGGCTGTGCTTCCCGAAACCGCCAAACGGCTGAGAGAGAAATACGCTTCTCTCATGGCGGAGGGGAAGATCACCTCCGACAGCCGTATTGTATTCGTCAATGACGGCTCCAAAGATCAGACCTGGCCGCTCATTGAGGAGCTTCACCGTGCGGATCCCGTCTTCCGCGGTATTTGCCTATCCCGCAACAAGGGACACCAAAATGCTCTTATGGCGGGGCTTATGACGGTCAAGGACGAGTGCGATGCAGCCATTTCTTTGGACGCCGACCTGCAGGACGATATCAACGCCATCGATGAGATGGTGGACAAATATGCCGAGGGATATGAGGTGGTCTACGGTGTTCGTTCTTCCCGAAAGAAGGATACCTTTTTTAAGCGCACCACCGCGCAAGGCTTCTATAAGATCATGAAAGCCATGGGGGTGGAAACCGTCTATAACCACGCGGATTATCGCTTGATGTCTGCAAGAGCCTTAAACGCGCTGGCAGAATTTGACGAGGTCAATCTGTTCCTTCGCGGTATCGTGCCCATGGTAGGCTTCAAGTCTACGCAGGTGACCTATGAGCGCGGTGAGCGTTTTGCGGGGGAGTCGAAGTACCCTCTGAAAAAAATGATCGCCTTTGCCACCGAAGGCATTACCTCTATGTCGGTTAAGCCCATCCGTATGATCGCCACGCTGGGAATGCTGGTATTCCTTTCCAGCATCGGCGTATTGATTTATTCCATCATCCGTAAATTTACGGGAGATACGGTTCCCGGCTGGGCATTTTTGGCTGTGTCCATTTGGGCGCTTGGCGGGATCCAGCTGTTGGCCATCGGTGTGATCGGAGAGTATATCGGAAAGATTTATTTGGAAACCAAACATCGCCCCAAGTATATCGTCAGTGAATATCTTAAGGATGATTGATCAAGCCTTGGGCATCGACTTAAATCCCCCTGCCTGCATGATGCAGGCAGGGGGATTTTTATGTTAAAATGCAAATTTCTCAGGATTCACCGATGAATATCCCAGCTTGTGTGTGGCGCAAGTCGCACCCTCAGAGAAGATTAGATTATATTTGGCGTTGCCTGTTACCTCGCATAGGCGAAGCACCACGGAATTGACGCCCTTGCGGAGCTTCACATTTTGTACATGAATGTTCTCGGCATCCCACCAATCACACTTCTTGCTCTCGCAGATCAGTTCGTCGTTGATGTAAAGGGCCACGGGGCAGTTGTGGCCAAGCTGTACGCAGACCGTGTCATTCTCCTCTGCTATCAACCCGCGTACCAGGTAGTAAACCGCGGGACCTTGGAAGCCACAGATATCAGAGATCTTGAAGCTGTCCTCTCGCTGGGAGAAAAGTGTTTCCTCGCAGAAGGTGGATGTATTTTCTGGCTGCAAGGGAGAAAGCAGGGATGCCTCATCCACGTATGCTGTGTCGGTGTCCACCGCGAAATTCAGGTGGAACCGACGGACGATATCCGTAGGATCTCCCTTGTGGTCGGGATCTGACATGAGGTGCCAGTAATTGGGGACGGACAACAGCTTTTCGGTGGTGCAGACGGGATCGGTGCGCCAGATGGGGCCGATGGCCTTCCAAGGGGTAGCCCCCGCCAGACCGAAGGTGTAAGTCCCCTCAAAGTTGCCTACCGAATAGGTGACGGTGTAGAGGTTGGTGTCAGGCAGCAGCTCGGCGTCAGCGGGGATGGTGACTGACACGGGCTTGGCATCTAAGGCTTCTCCGTCGATCTGCAGGCTGTCGCTGATGTCACAGCCATTGCCCGTGACGGTATATTCTACCCAAACGGGCTTGTCGGTGACGTTTTCCATACACAGCATCACCGTCACCGTCTCCCCAAGGCCGATGGCGCAATCGGGGAGGCCGTTTTCTTTTTCGGGATAGATCACGTCCAGGCGCAGGGGAGAGGGATTGGTTTCGTGGCGGTACTCCTTGATCTCGCCGCCCTCGATGAGTTCGGGCTGCCAAGACTTGCCGAGCAGGGCAATATCCTCGGAGAAATCATATACACTGTTGCTCCGTCTGCTTGACCTCACGCCGAGGACGAACTTGACATCACCCCAATGATACTGCGCCTCCAAGGATCTCGCACCTCGGATGAGGCCGATGATCGCCCCCGCTGTTGCACAGGTACAGTCGGTATCAAAGCCGCAGTTGAGGGCGTCCATGCCCGTCTTGATGGCATCCAAATTGCCTTTCAGCATGGCGGCGATGGTGATGCCCATGTTTTGGAACATATTGGTGCAATCGGGGTGACCGTACTTAAAGAGGATCTTGTGGAGAATGACCTTTACGTCGTCGTATTTTTTGCACAGATCCACGGTATCGGTGACCAAAGTGCGGAACTTGCACTCCTCGGGAATGACGGACAAGCCTACGTCGATAAGGGCGTACAGGTCGCAGTCATCTTCGGTGACACCGAAGGCGGCGGACTCCAAGGCGGCCAAAAACATTTCAGCGTACACAGATTCCTTGCCGTGATCCAACACACCATCGCGTGAGGCGTATTCGGCGGCCAACTCGGGGTTCAAAGGAGCAAGACAAGCCCAAATTTCAGAGCGGATGGGACAACCCATGCCGCTGATGTAGTAATCATTGCAGAAGGTGCCCGAGGCAGGGGGCAGGATACCGCGCATGAAATTCTTTCGCATGACGGCGTATTCCCCCGGAGAATAGTCACAATGGGTGACAAACCGCTCGAGAAGCTGCGCGGAGGTGAAATCCTTGCCGTATGTTTCGGCCACGTCCAGCCAAAGGACTTGGAGATCAAGGTCGTCGTTAGGGAGCATGGTGTTGATCATTTCAGGGGAGAAGGGAAGCTCCAAGGGCATTTTGATGCCCTCGTAGGGGGCGCCTAAGGTGCCGATGACGGTCTTGCCGAGGAAGCAACCGTAGATCTTATCAAGATAAACGTCGTAGGAGAGTTTGGAACGGTTCATGAGGATGTCCTTTCAAATGTGATATGGAAAAGGGCGGTCGTGACCGCCCTGTGCTTGATCAACTATACATAGCCAGACAGCGGTTGAGATATTCCTCAAACTTGGC
Organism: Oscillospiraceae bacterium; assembly: GCA_015064015.1. Taxonomy (GTDB): domain Bacteria; phylum Bacillota; class Clostridia; order Oscillospirales; family CAG-272; genus CAMEON01. The sequence continues at coordinate 10,132 of SVTB01000069.1, forward strand.
AGGTCTGTCTTTCATGAAATCCGTCAGGGAGCGGCGTGCGCGGGTCCAGTTGCGGGATGCGTAGCTCGAGCCAATGACGTGTTGCCAGCGTTCAATGTGATTCTGTACTTCGGGGGTAACTTGCGCTACCAAAATATCGTAATGTTCGTCTAAAAGCTTTTGCTTTTCCTCAGAGATCAGCTCACGGCAGTAGGCTTCAAATTCGGCGCGGAATTTGTCGTTCTTCATGCAGAAAGCGAAAAGTCCTTGCAAGTACAGTGAGTCGGGGTAGAGCTTGGTCTCTCCGCTGTCGGAGTAGATATTGTGATATTCGGGGATATAATTACCGAGGGTTCGCCAGAAGCTGTCCACGGTGGCACGGCTGTCCAAATCGGAGGTCAGCTCGGGGCGGCTGTAACGAGCCATGGTCATGTCCATGTCGCGGGTCATGAAACGCCACTTTCCGTCGGTGATGGTGATGCCCTCCACGGGTGCCCCTGTGTACTTCCACAGCTTGACGTTGTTGTGGGGCCAGTCGGTGTTGCAGAGGTAGAGGTTGAGGGCAAACCATTCCTTCAAGCCCGTAAGATCCACGTTCGCTTCCAGCTTTTTGAAGGCAGCGTCGTATTCAGCGCCGGTGGAGTTGACCTTGGCGACGATCTCCTTGCAGAATGTAAGCCACTCGTTCAAGGTGTTTTTCGCGTTCTCGTTGTCATCGGTTTCGTAGTAGAACCAGACGTTGCAGTAGCGGCAAGAGCCGCCGTTTCCGTGTTCATCACAATGACGGCCCGTATCCAACTCGCTCTTGATCACGACCACGTCATTGTCATCTATACCCCAAACGCGCTTGACGAAATCCTCGTTGAGATTCTCTCTCATATCAAGTAGACCGTAATATTCACCGTTGAGGTAAACTACGGCGTACTGGGAGTAGGAGTATTCCAAAGCCTCGGCCACATCGGCGGCAAAGTTATTGGCAAGGCCGTCGCGGATGATGGTGGCATCCTCAGGGTTGCAGGCGGTGTGGAGCAGGGAGTCATTGCCGCCGTTGCGAAGGATAAAGCTGTCGTAGCGGTCAAGCACTTGGCCGGCCTTCTCGCCCGCTTTGACCACGCGCTCGGGGAACAGGGGATAGCGGAAGGTACCCTGCCCTATGTAGGCGGCGTCCTCACCGAAATATCCCGTCTTGCGGGCAATGAGCTTGAAGGATTTTTGCTGCAGACCGCGGGAAGAACCGCCGAATAGGCGTAGACCCGCGTCTTGGGAAATGATGGTTTCGCCGTCGGGGGTGACGATCTCTACATGAGCGGGGCGTTCGATCTTGGCGTTGACGTTGCCGTACATATCCTCCAAGTCTTCCTCGTCTGCCGAGATCATGACGGTATACAGGGTGCTTGCCTTTTTCTCGGTGATGACATAGGTGTTGGTAATCACATGGCCCACCATTTTTGTGCCGTCAAAGCACGCGGCGCGGAGGGTCAGGGCATCCTCGTTCACAGTAATGGCTTCTTTGTATTCCTTCGACCTCTTGGTGGGCACAGATCCATCAGTGGTGTAGCGGATGGTTTGCCCTTCGGGGGCGGTCATTTCAACAGTAACGGCTGAGGTATAGATACCGCCTTTATGAGAAACCGTGATGGCTTCAGCGGGAGCGGGCGTGGTATCCTCGGTAGGCGTTTCGGTGGTAGGCGTATCTGTTTCGGGCACAGTGACAGCATCGGTAGGAGGTTGGCTTTCGGAGGACGTGTCAACGGGAGGCGTGGCTTGGTTGCAAGCGGATAGCAGCATGACCAAGGCCAGAAGCCCTGCGGTCAGGGTGTGCAGTATGTGCTTTTTGCTCATGGCATACATCCTTTCGGGGCATACCGCCCCATAGTAATACAAATATTATATCACATATCTATCATGAGGATGTGATGATTTTGAAAACATTTCATAAACTAAATACAAAAAACAATACGATTTTTGGGCAAATTACGAAAATTTGGTTGACAAGCGGGGGGTTATCCTTTATAATAGGGGTGAAATATGGGTGGTAAATTGTTGTTTAACTTACTAACTTTTCTCTCCTCGTCGAGAGAAAAGTTACAAAAGAGACGCCGCTGAGGGATAGAACCTACGGTTCTCCCTCAGAACCCAACTCCCATCGTGACGCACGCCGCC
>SVTB01000070.1 GCA_015064015.1 Oscillospiraceae bacterium
GGCCTTTGTGGAATACATGAACCGTGAGGCGCAAATTCTTGGCGCCACCCATACCGTGTATCAAAATGTCACGGGATTGCATGATCCTTCTATGGTGACCACGGTGCGGGATACCGCTCTCGTGGCCAGGGAAGCCTTGAATGATTCTCTTTTCATGAGCATGGCATCGGCACACGTCCATACCATCCCCGCCACCAACGCCTCTGCTGAGCGGACTATGACAAACCGAAACGCCTTAATTTCGGACACCGGTGGACAGTATTATAACGGCTGGTGCCGCGGCATAAACGCGGGTATGACTGACGAGGGCGGTTGGTGTGTCATTACCCTTTGGGAGAAGAACGGTGTTTCCAACCTCTCGGTGGTGATGAAATGCGCAGATGTGGCTGTAGGGGAAAGTATCCCTGCTTACACCTACACCAACCGCCTCCTAAACTGGGCGGGACGGGCCTACGGCTACCGTACCGTCCTCACAGCAGACAGAAAAATAGATACGCTCCCTGTGGCTATGACGGGCACCAGCAAAAGCAAGACGGACGTATTTATCCCCGTAGATCTCAAGGCCTACCTTCCTACCCATGTGGAGCTGTCCGGAAACGTGACGGTTACCTACTATTTGGATGGAGATCGCCTACAAGCGCCTCTCTTTGAGGGGCAGGTGGTGGGTCATGTGACAGCCACTTACAATGGCAATGTGGTGGCGACATCCCCTCTCGTAGTCATGGAAAGCTTTTCCCGTAACGGATTTTTGAAGATGCTGACGGACTTCAGACAATACCTGTCGGGACGCTCTTTTATTATAGCTGCGGTGATTTTTATTGTATTGCTTGCCGGGTATCTCAAATATACCACGGGCCCCGGAGGACGGTATACCACGCGAAATACTCGCAGAAAACCTGTGCGCGCGGATCGCAGATTCCGCATACGCCGCTATCGAAGAAAGCCTGTATTAGGGAAAAAACAACATAAAAAATGAGGAGCAAAGCCTTGACTTTGCTCCTCATTTTTTATTGTTTTTGCGAATCTTGATGACATCCGAGATATTGTAGCAAAAGCGAAAAAATGAAAACCGTGCCCGACATGAGAGGCGCACCGTGCAAAAGCGCATAAACCGCCAAAAGCCACAAACTCACGAGAAAGATCGTTGTGGTCAATCTCAGGAAGGATGCTGCAATTTCGGGGGTAAAGACACGGGATAGGGAAGCACGAAGCATCCTCCCTCCATCCAGGGTACCCACGGGCATAAGATTCAGTAGCCCCAACCCCAAAGAGGCGTAGAAAAAATATGCGAGACACGGATTGACTTGTAAGAGGGAGTCTTGCGTGGGCCAAAGAAAAAAGACGCAAACAAAATTGACGAAGGGCCCTGCGGCGGCGATAATAAATTCTTGTCCATAGGACAAAATTCCTTCCGCGCGAAGCCGAGCACCCATAAGACCAAACGACAGCCCTCGAATACGAACTCTGCACAAACGAGCGGCCAAACAATGCCCTCCCTCGTGTAGCAAAATGGCGGGAATTGCCCCCAGCCATTCCCGCTCCCCGCCCAGGGTAATTCCAATGATCATCAGCAAAAGCCAGAGTAACGCTGTGATGCCGACCTTGAATGGATGCTGCATATGCTTGGAACCTCCCCTCTTCATGTAACATGAGATAAAACAATTTGTGAATGATTTGCAAAAAAAGCAAAGGATACTTGACAATCGGTTGATTGTACGATATAATAAAGGCAGAGCACAACCAAATATATGAAAAAAGAGGTATACTTATGAATCTTGAAATCAATGATTCCTTAATTCCCGGTACTCGGCTTAAGAAAAGCGAGATGGGTAACGTAACGGGCCTTGAGTTTTTGTCTAAGGTGTTTTATATCAGCGAGGGTGTGATGCTGTCCCAAATTCGCGAGGTATCGGGCATCGACGGTTCTACCTTGCAGAACTGGACCAAGCGCGGCTGGGTGGCCAATGCCCGCTTGAAGAAGTACAACATTGACCAGGTGGCGCATATTCTGATCATCAATATGCTTCGCTCCTGCATCCAACTGGATAAGATCGCGCTCTTGCTTCACTATATCAACGGTAAAATTGATGATAAGAGTGACGATATCATTCGCGATTCCGAGCTGTACGACTATATCTGCCGCATTTTGGATAAGCTCATGGAGCAGGATGTTTGCTCTATGGCTTCTATCAAGGAAACCATCCGCGAAGAGATCGCAGATTACGAGGAAGCCATGCAAGGTGCCGCCGACCGTTTGGCCAACGCTTTGGAGATCATCATTGTGGCTTACTACGCCGCCCTCATCAAGCGCCGTTCCGATGAAATGCTGACGGCTCTGATGAACCGTCGCTGATTTCGGAGCTCTTTCATGAATCTGATATCCAGATGTAGGAATTATGCGGTTTCCGCGGGGCTTTATTTTTGCTACCTGCTGGGTGCTTGTATACTGACCATGCTGGTAGAAGCCATGCTTCTGTTTTTCTTGGATCACCTGGTTCTTTTGAGCTATCCCGTTCAGGCAATCATTCGTATCGTTATCTATACGGTGGGGATCTCGGGTGTTTTGGGTGTATTGGGATATTATGAAGGATACCGAGAGGTGAGCTGTTCTGTGGGCGAAACGGTTGCTCCGTGGATTCCCGTGGCCATCCTGCACCTTCTTTTGGCCATGCTTTTTAAGTTTCAGGCTTTCATTTCGGGAGCCGTGCGCTTTTTGGCGGGCTTCATTCATAACGGCTGGAAGCTCACCATCGAAACCTTGGTGGAAAAGACCCCGTATTCTCTGTTTTTATTGGTGTTTTTGGGATACACCGCATGGTATATTCTGATCTTCACCATATGTAAATATCTTGGCGCGCAAAAACGCATTTGTGACCGAGCGGAGCTGAGGAAAAACGAACGCACCGCAAACGAAGATGTATAATTTGATAAACGGCAGAATTTTTATTTCTGCCGTTTGTTTTTTGCTCCAAAAACTTGACAGATACGAAATAATGTTATATAATAAAAAGGTTAGCGGTTATCTTTGCGATAATCCATGAAACAGAGTCTGTGCCGTGGTTTGGGGCAGACGGAAAGGACGAACTTATGCTGAAACGCCTTGCTGCCAGTGTCAGAGAGTTTAAAGCCGCATCCATCTTGACGCTTCTTTTTATCGTGGGCGAAGCCATCATAGAGACCTTCATTCCTTTCATTACCGCCGATCTCATCAACTATATCCAGAAGGCGGGAAGCGATTTGAAAATGGAGCGAATTCTTTGGACCGGCTTACTCCTTTTGGGTATGGCAGCTCTTTCTTTGACCTGCGGTGGTATTGCCGCGTACACCTGTGCTAAAGCCTCTTCCGGCTTTTCACGTAATCTCCGAAACGATGTCTTTGACAAAATTCAGGATTTTTCCTTCCACAACGTGGATAAATTTTCCACCACCTCCTTGGTTACCCGCTTGACCACCGATATCAACAATATCCAGATGTCTTTTATGATGATCATTCGTACCGCCATCCGCGCCCCCCTTATGCTCATTTTCTCCATCATCATGGCATTCTATATGGGCGGTCTTTTGGCGATGTCCTTTGTGGTGCTGGTGCCTCTCTTGGGCATGGGTCTCTTCCTTGTCAGCCGTAAGGCTATGCCTGCCTTTCGTGCTGTTTTCCGCAAATATGACAGACTGAATGAATCCATTGAGGAAAATGTTCGTGGTGCCCGTGTGGTCAAAGGCTTTTCTCGTGAGGATTACGAAAAAGAGAAGTTCGGAACCGCCGCCGAGGATATTAGCGGAGATTTTACCCGTGCGGAACGTATCGTGGCTTGCAACAATCCCCTGATGCAGTTCTGTGTCAATGCCAACATGATTTTCGTCTTGACCGTGGGCTCTCAGTTGATTATCAAATCCGGCGGTGCTACCTTGAATGTAGGACATATGTCTGCTATGCTGACCTATGGTATGGCCATCCTCATGCAACTGATGATGCTGAACATGATCTATGTGATTATCACCATGTCCTCCGAGTCTGTGAAGCGAGTCAACGAGGTACTGATTGAAACCTCGGATATCCAGTCTCCCGACAATGCAGTAATGGAGGTCAATGACGGTTCCATCGACTTTGACGGTGTGAGCTTTAAATATTCTGCCAAGGCCGAGCGATTTGCCTTGGCAGACGTGAACCTGCACATCAAATCGGGTATGACCGTGGGTATTTTGGGCGGCACAGGCTCCAGTAAGTCAACCCTTGTTCAACTCATTCCCCGTCTGTACGATGTGACTGAAGGATCCATCAAGGTCGGCGGCGTGGACGTTCGTCAATACGACCTGGATACGTTGCGCGGACAGGTGGCCGTGGTATTGCAGAAAAACCTCCTATTCTCGGGTACAATTAAAGAAAATCTCCGTTGGGGCAACGAAAACGCCAGCGATGAGGAGCTGGTGGAGGCCTGCAAATTGGCGCAGGCACACGAGTTTGTTTCGTCCTTCCCCGAGGGCTATGATACGTATATCGAGCAGGGAGGTACCAACGTGTCGGGCGGTCAAAAGCAAAGACTTTGTATTGCCCGTGCGCTTCTCAAAAAGCCCAAGATTTTGATTTTGGATGATTCTACCTCTGCGGTGGATACCAAAACCGACGCGATGATCCGCGCAGGCTTTAAGTCTTACATCCCCGAGACTACCAAGATCATCATTGCCCAGCGTGTGTCCTCGGTGCAGGATGCCGACTTGATCCTTGTGATGGAAAACGGCGCCGTCGCTGCCCAAGGAACTCATAAAGAGCTTTTGACCTCTTGTAGCATCTATCGAGAGATCTATGATCAGCAGACCAAGGGAGGTGAAGAGCATGAGTAACACAAACGCTAAAAAAATGCCTGCAGGCATGGAGCACGGCAAGCGCAAGATCGACTTTAAGGTTCTTGGCCGTGTGGTTAAATTGCTTTTCCAATCCTATCCCCGTCTCGTGCCCATAACCATGGTATGCATTGCCTTCTCGGCTGCTGTGGCCGCTGTTCCCGCTATCTTTATCCAAAAAGTTTTAGAGGTTGTAACCAAGTATATGGACGGAGGTATCACGGATTGGGGTGCCGCCTCCCGTGAGATTCTTCCCATGGTGATCACTCTGGCCGGCTTGTATCTTTTGTCGATTACTTTAACCACCATCCAGACCCAACTGATGGCGTATATCACTCAGGGTTTCCTCTGCAAGCTTCGTCGCAAAATGTTCGATGGTATGCAGAATTTGCCCATCCGTTACTTTGATACCAACAAGCATGGCGATATCATGAGTTACTATACTAACGATATAGACACGCTCCGTCAGCTTGTATCCCAGTCACTTCCCACCCTTCTGCAATCCAGCATCATTGTAATAACTGTGCTGGGCATCATGCTGTGGTACAGCGTATGGATGACCCTTGTCGTCCTTCTGGGCGTTTCACTTATGGTGTTTGTGTCGGGTAAGATCGGTGGCGGCTCTGCCAAATACTTTGTACGTCTCCAGTCTCACATCGGTAAAATCGAGGGCTATATGCAGGAGATGATGAGCGGTCAGAAAGTCGTTAAGGTTTTCTCCCGTGAAGACAAAGTCAAAAAGGAATTGCATGACATCAACGACGAGCTCTTCAAGACAAGCTACCGCGCCCATGCCTATGCCAATATGCTGGGTCCCATCATTATGAATATTGGTAATATTCTGTACGTCATTGTGGCAGCAGCGGGAGGCCTTTTCATCCTTGGAGGAATTCCCAACTATTCCATTGGTGCGATTTTCTCAGCGTCCATGTTGGTGCTGACCATCGACATTGCCGTTCCGTTCCTTAACATGACCAAGCAGTTCACGGGTAACGTAAACCAATTCTCTCAGCAGATCAATTCCATCGTTATGGCCTTGGCGGGTGCTGACCGTATTTTCAATCTGATGGATCAAAAGCCTGAAACGGATGAAGGTTACGTGACGTTGGTCAATGCCTATGTTGACGAGCAGGGCAATGTAACAGAAGCGGCGGAGCACACAGGCCAGTGGGCATGGAAGCATCCTCACGGCGACGGAACCACCACTTATACCCCTTTGCGCGGCGACGTCCGCATGGAGCATATGGACTTTGCTTACGAGGAAGGAAAGACCGTTCTTCACGACGTGACGCTGTACGCCAAGCCCGGTCAAAAGGTTGCCTTTGTGGGGGCCACGGGCGCGGGTAAGACAACGATTACCAATTTGATTAACCGTTTCTACGATATCGCCGACGGCAAGATCCGCTACGACGGTATCAACATCAACAAGATCAAAAAGGCGGATCTCCGCCGCTCTTTGGGTATTGTGTTACAGGAGACAAACCTGTTCACGGGTACGGTCATGGACAACATCCGCTACGGCAAGCTGGATGCCACCGATGAGGCGTGCATTGAGGCCGCCAAGCTGGCAGGCGCGCACGATTTTATTACCCGTCTTCCCGGCGGTTATCAGTGCGAGCTAACTAACAACGGTGCCAATCTGTCGCAGGGACAGCGCCAGCTTTTGGCCATCGCCCGCGCAGCAGTCGCCGATCCCCCCGTCATGATCCTGGACGAGGCTACTTCCTCCATTGACACCCGCACCGAGGCCATTGTGCAGGCGGGCATGGATCGCCTCATGAAGGGACGCACGGTGTTTGTCATCGCTCACCGTCTGTCTACTGTCATGAACTCTGACGTCATTATGGTGCTTGACCACGGCCGGATCATCGAGCGTGGCGACCACCAAAAGCTCATCGACGAAAAGGGAACCTACTATCAGCTCTACACGGGTGCTTTTGAGTTGGAGTAAGGAGGATGCAAGGGGGAACCTTCTTACAAGAAGGTTCCCCCTTGACCCCTTCCAAGAACCTAAAAAAAGCAAAAGGAAAAGGGAAGTGGGGAGGCACCCGTGAGTGCGTCTTCACCCCCATGGGGCCCCTGCCCCATTCGTGTGCAGGGAATACGCAAGGGACGCTGCCCATTGACCCCCGCAAGAAACCCTTTTGAAAAAGGGTTTCTTGACTTTCCAAAACTTTTTCAAACCAAAGGCAAAAGGGAAGTTAGATAACATCCGAGGGTATTTCCATACCCCTATGGGGCTCCTGTCCCCATTCGCAAGTCATATTGCACAGAAACAAATTTGTATATTTCGAATAAATATGCAGAAAACCACTTGACAAACCCGGATAAATGTTGTATAATAACCGCATATTTTGAAAATTCGCTGAATTTATTCAGCATATAATCGGAGGCTCACTATGATCAACAAGGAAAACATTAAAAAAGTCGTTCTCGCCTATTCGGGCGGTTTGGATACGTCCATCATCATTCCGTGGCTCAAGGAAAACTACAACAACTGCGAGGTTATCGCGGTTTCGGGTAACGTGGGCCAGGCTGACGAGCTGGAGGGTCTGGAGGAAAAGGCTCTTAAGACCGGTGCGTCCAAGCTCTACGTCCTCGACCTCACCGAGGAGTACGTGGACGAGTATATCATTCCCTGCATGAAGGCAGGCGCCATTTACGAGGAGTACCTGCTGGGTACCTCCCACGCCCGGCCCTGCATCGCCAAGGGTTTGGCAGAGATCGCCATCAAGGAGGGTGCCGACGCCATCTGCCATGGCTGTACCGGTAAAGGCAACGACCAGGTCCGCTTTGAGCTGACCCTCAAGCACTTCTGCCCCGATATGCCCATCATCGCTCCCTGGAGAGAGTGGGATATCAAGTCCCGCGAGGAAGAGATCGACTACGCCGAGGCACACAACGTCCCTCTGAAAATCAACCGCGAGACCAACTACTCCAAGGACAAAAACCTTTGGCACTTGTCCCACGAAGGCTTGGATTTGGAGGACACCGGTAATGAGCCTCAGTACGAGAAGCCCGGTTTCTTGGAGATGGGCGTATCTCCCATTCAGGCTCCCGACGTCCCCACCTACATCGAGCTGGAGTTTGACAAGGGTGTTCCCGTGGCTCTGGACGGCAAGAAGATGTCTGCCAAGGAGATTATTCTCGCCCTCAACGAGATCGGCGGCAAGAACGGTATTGGTCTTTTGGACATTGTGGAGAACCGCCTCGTCGGCATGAAGTGCCGCGGTGTCTATGAGACTCCCGGCGGAACCATCCTCTACAAGGCTCACAGCGTGTTAGAGAGCATTTGTCTTGACAAGATGACCCTGCACGAGAAGCAGAAGCTGGCCATTACCTACGCCGAGCTGGTCTACAACGGACAGTGGTTCACCCCCCTGCGCGAAGCCCTCGCCGCTTTCGTGGACAAGACGCAGGAGACCGTCACGGGTAAGGTACGCCTGAAGCTCTACAAGGGCAACATGATCAACGCAGGCGTGTGGTCCGACTACTCCCTCTACTCCGAGGAGATCGCCACCTTCGGCGAGTCCGACTACAACCAGGCCGACTCCGCAGGCTTCATCAATCTGTACGGTCTGCCCATCAAGGTCAAGGCCATGGTGGATGCCAAGAATAAGAAGTAATTGGAGTACGCAAGGGGTGTTACCCCTTGACCCCACCCGAAACCCTTTTGATAAAAGGGTTTCGGGACTTCCCAAAATTTTTAAATAATTATTTGCTTGGGGCGGTAAGCCCCTTCTTTACATTATTATGAATTACTATCGAATTTCTAAATACGATCCGACTTTCAGGGTGAACGGTATCTATCAAAAGGACGAATGGACATCCTTCTCCGATGTGGGCAAGACCTATGACGATGTTACCTTTACCATGGAAGCATATCTTGATACCGAAAAGCGGTACACTAACCTTGTTCTTTCAATTATTGAGATACAAGGGGTCAGCTCAGTCACCCTTGGGTATCTTGAGAATCCCCGCCATCTCTCTTGGAAGCATCATCAAAAACTCATTTCGACTGAAATTGAAGCTTTCATGCGGGATTCGCTTCGCGAGACCTGCTGGGGGCAGATCACGGCAAATGATTTTATTTGGGAAGCAGGGTACGACTATTATATCCATGTCGGATGCTCCCTCGATCAAGCTACGATGGCCAATATGACTCTGAGTTACGGGCTATTTGTCGAACCGTGGGAACCCATTGAGAGCCTTTAATATAACTGTGGGGTAGGGTCCCCACATGGGTGGCTTATGAAGTTTGTTTTATGGCGCGAGCTTCCCTCAACAGATCAAGAGTTTTTCTCTTTTTTATCGGCTATTTGTTCTCTCGGAAAAATATTTTTTGTTTAAAGTTCTTGGAGGGGGTCAAGGGGGAACCTTCTTTCAAGAAGGTTCCCCCTTGCGTACTCCTTCGTACTCCCTCAAGAAAGGATCTATTATGGCAAAAATGTGGGCAGGCAGAACGGCGGGTGAGACCGACCGTATCGCCGATGATTTTAATTCATCCATTCACTTTGACTCCCGTATGTATCGCCAGGACATCACGGGCTCCATGGCGCACGCCGCCATGCTGGCATCCAAAAATATCATCAGCGCCGAGGATGCCGATACCCTCATTGCAGGGCTGGAGGGCATCCTCAATGACATCGACAGCGGTAAGCTGGAGATCGACATGACCTGCGAGGATATCCATATGTTCGTGGAGCAGGTGCTGACCGAGCGGCTCGGCGACGTGGGCAAAAAGCTCCATACCGCCAGAAGCCGTAACGACCAGGTGGCGCTGGATCTCCGTATGTATCTCCGCGACGAGATCACCACGATCAAGTCACTCATCAAAGACCTTATCGAAGCGCTGACCAATCAGGCTGAGGCGCACAAAGACGTGATCCTCCCCGGATATACCCACCTCCAGCGTGCCCAGCCCATCGTGTTTGGCCATCACCTTATGGCTTATGCCATGATGCTTTTGCGCGATTTAGATAGATTCACCGACACCACACGCCGCATGAACGTGTCTCCCATCGGTTCCTGCGCTTTGGCGGGGACAACCTATGATACTGACCGCTATTTGGAAGCCGAAAAGTTAGGCTTTGATGCCATCTGCTTTAACTCTTTGGACGGTGTGTCCGACCGTGATTTTGCGCTAGAATTTTTGTCCTCCTGTGCCACGCTGATGATGCACCTGTCCCGCTTCTCTGAGGAGCTGATCCTTTGGTCCAGCTGGGAGTTCAAGTTCGTTGAGCTGTCGGATGCCTATACCACGGGATCCTCCATTATGCCTCAGAAGAAAAACCCCGATATGGCCGAGCTGATTCGCGGCAAGACGGGGCGTGTCTACGGTGATCTTATGGCGCTTCTCACCACCCTCAAGGGTCTGCCTCTCGCGTATAATAAGGATATGCAGGAGGATAAGGAAAGCGTCTTTGACGCGGTGGACACCGTTAAGATGTGCCTCCAGGTGGCCATTCCCATGGTGGCAACCATGACCGTCCGCGCCGATAACATGAAGCGCGCCGCAGGGGAGGGCTTTATCAACGCCACCGACCTGGCCGATTATCTGGTCAAGAAGGGGTTGCCTTTCCGCAGTGCTTACAAGATTTCGGGTCAGATCGTGGCCAAATGTATCGCGGATAAAACTGTGCTGGAGGAGCTGCCGATGACGACCTACCAAACCTTCTCCGAACTCTTCGAGGCCGATCTCTATGACGAAATATCCTTGGAGACCTGCGTGGCCAAGCGTATCTCTGAGGGCGGTACTTCGGTGGGCTCTGTGGAAAAGCAGATCGCCTACGTGAGAAAGCAGATACAGGCATGAAGCATTCTTGGGAGCAATACGCCAAATGGCTGACGAAAAACACAACGTCTCTTGAAGGCAAGACCGTGGCCATCACGGGCAGCACCGGAGGATTGGGCAGGGAACTGTGTCGTTATTTGCTGCACCTTGGAGCAAGGCTGGTGCTGATCGACCGAAGCACTGAAAAAGCGGAAGGTCTCAAAAGGGTATTGACGGTGTGGTTTCCCAAGGCCGACGTGACCTGCGTCCGCGCCGATCTGTCAGATATGACCTCCGTTCGTACCGTGACCGAGCAGCTTTCGGAGATGCCTCTTGACGTGTTCATCCACAATGCGGGTGCTTACAGTATCCCTCGCAAAACCTGCGATACGGGATATGATAACGTGTATCAAATCAATTTTGTGTCGCCGTATTACATGATCTATAAGCTTCTGCCTACCTTGCGTGAACGGCAGGGCAGGGTAGTGGTGGTGGGAAGCATCGCTCACAACTACTCCAAAACAGACTCCGACAGTATCGACTTCGCTGACAGGAAACAGGCGTCTAAAGTCTACGGCAACGCCAAACGCTACCTCATGTTTTCTATGTATGATTTGTTCGAAAAAGAACAGGGCGCGACTGTCAGTATTACACATCCCGGAATTACCTTCACGGGCATCACGGCGCACTATCCCAAACTGGTTTTTGCTATTATCAAACATCCAATGAAGATTATTTTTATGAAGCCCTCAAAGGCCGCGCTGTCCATCCTTCGGGGCGTGTTTGATCCATGCAACCGAGATGAGTGGATAGGACCTCGGCTGTTTAACGTGTGGGGACTTCCCAAAAAGCAAAAACTGAAGTCCTGCTCTCAAGATGAGGAAATTTTCATCGGCAAAACGGCGAGACGCATTTTTGAAGAGCTTGGAAAATAACTAAATTCATAGATCCTTTGTTTTTTGGAGCGGCAAGCCTGATTTTCTAATGAAAGGCTTGCCGTCTTTGGGTGTCGAATAAGGGAGAAAGATTCATAAAAATATTTTTAAAAAATCTATTGACAAAACAACGAAAGTATGATATACTAACAGGGTCATTGGGGTTGCGAGGCCTCGGTAACAGTTTGAAGTTCTGCCGGTGTGGCGGAATTGGCAGACGCCCGGGACTTAAAATCCCGTGATACGAGAGTATCGTACCGGTTCGAGACCGGTCACCGGCACCACACCAAATTTCATATTATCGCGGGGTAGAGCAGTTGGTAGCTCGTCGGGCTCATAACCCGGAGGTCGTGAGGTTCAAGTCCCACCCCCGCAACCATATTGTGCATCCTTAATGGATGCCACACCAAAAAACCCAGATGTCGTAAGGCTTCTGGGCTTTTTTATACCCATTTTTCACAGTGCAAATTTGGTAGATGCCAATGGATGAAATCAACGTGTGGATGGGATTTGAACTTAAATAATCGACTTTTTAGGGGAGTTTGTGTGATTTTTTAGTCGCACAAACTCCCCTTTTTTCGTTTATTTCAAAAAAATATTTGTAAACTATTTGTGTCTAAAACAAGGCGATTCCCGTGATTGAAAAAATACTTATTTTTGTTTTGCTCTTTCATAGTCAGCTTGGAGCTTATCAAGGACAGCTTGCATTTCAGTTAAACCT
>SVTB01000071.1 GCA_015064015.1 Oscillospiraceae bacterium
GTCTTGTTGGGATCCAGCCAAACGGCACCGGACGCGGTCTTACCCATCTTCTTGCCCTCGGAGTTGAGGAGCAGGGTGATGGTCATGGCGTGGGCATCCTTGCCCAGCTTACGGCGGATCAGCTCGGTGCCGCCCAGCATATTGGACCACTGGTCGTTACCGCCAAACTGCATATTGCAACCGTACTTCTGGTACAGATAGTAGAAGTCGTAGGACTGCATGATCATGTAGTTGAACTCAAGGAAGGACAGACCCTTCTCCATTCTCTGCTTGTAGCACTCGGCACGGAGCATATTGTTCACCGAGAAACAAGCACCAACCTCGCGGAGAACCTCCACGTAGTTGAGATCCAGCAGCCAGTCGGCGTTGTTGACCATGATGGCCTTGTCTTCGCCGAACTCAATGAATCTCTCCATCTGCTTCTTGAAGCAATCGCAGTTGTGCTGGATGGTCTCACGGGTCATCATGGATCTCATGTCAGTTCTGCCCGAGGGGTCACCGATCATGGCGGTACCGCCGCCAATGAGCACCACGGGCTTGTTGCCTGCCATCTGGAGACGCTTCATGAGGCATAGCGCCATGAAGTGACCTACGTGCAGGGAATCAGCGGTGGGGTCAAAGCCGATGTAGAAGGTGGCCTTACCCTCGTTGATCATGCTCTTTATTTCTTCTTCGTTCGTTACCTGGGCAATCAGACCACGGGCAACCAGTTCTTCGTAAATTTTCATGATTTTAGATTTCCTTTGCTTGAAATAAATATTCATTATATTTTACCACGAAAACAGTGGATTTGTCAAGAGGAAAAAGGCCTATAAGCAAAAAATCGAGCCTTTTTGAGGCTCGATTTTGGGAATTTTTTAGTTTTTATCATGTTGACAGGGATGAAGGAAGAAATCCGTTAAATCCATCCACCATGCGCCATCGGCAGTCTTTTTAAAACCAATCGCCTTGATCATGGCATCATCGGTAAAGGTGTTGTCATCAAAATAAGCGCTATGTACGCCGCAAAGGTCAATAAAATTAAGGGTAGCGCGACCCATAACAAACAAAGACTCAGCACGATCCTTGGAGGATATTTCCGCATCCTTAACAAGGCCGAGGGTATGAATATGCCCGCCTGCTTGATTCATGGTAAACTGGCAAACGCCCATAAGCTCGCCGTCGATCATGGCCTTATATGCCATATCATCGGCATGGTAGGACATTTCGCACCGAGCACACATAGCCTCCTGCTCGGTTTTATTTTGAATAGGTAATACTTCTAACATGATGATTTCTCCTTATATTATAAGCCTTTCAGATGTCTCAGTTCTTTCGCATTCAAATGCCGCCATTTGCCCTCGTCCAAATTTCCCAGCTGCAAAGGGCCTTCGGAAATGCGGGTCAATTTACGGACAACCATGCCTTCGCGGTCACACAGTCTGCGAACCTGACGATTACGTCCGTCGTGAATGGTGACTTCCAATACCGTATGGTATTCTGTATATCCTGCTTTACGCACAGCGGCAGGAGCGGTCATTCGGCCGTCAATCTCAATAGGGCGGCACATTCCGGTCAACTGTTCTGTGGTTACGTTACCGTCCACATAAGCATAATACACTTTAGCAACATCGTGCTTGGGATGAGCTAACTTATTGGCCAAATCACCGTCATTGGTCAAGATCAAAAGCCCGTCAGAATCCATGTCCAAGCGTCCGATAGGGTAGAGGCGGGCTCCTGCATCTTTCACCAGCTCAACCACCGTGGGACGTCCTTTTTCGTCCTTCAGGGTGGTGACGTATCCGCGGGGCTTGTTCAGCATAATGTAAACCTTGCGAGTATCGTGAGGCATAACTACAGGCTTACCTTTCCAGGTTACCTTGTCTATGCCAGGTGTCACTTTTTGTCCCAATTCGGCAGTGATGCCGTTGACTTTGACCTCCCCTGCGCTGACAGCGGCATCAGCGGCTCGACGGGACATGATACCACAATCGGTAAAATATTTAGAAATTCTTACAGGTTCCATATAGAGTGTCCTTTTTGATTAGAAACCGAAAAAATCGGCTAATTTCTCAAGTAAAGATTTTTTGTATTCCGGGGCATCTACGCTGTACTGCGTTATCAGCGGTATTCTACCCAGCTCTGCCCATGTACCGTCGGGTAATGCTTCGTAAAACACCAAATCTCCCATGTGTTGTTGATCTCCAACAGGGGCATAGACAAATCTGGGGAGCTCTACCACAGAAATGACGGATCCTCGTTTCTTGGGAAGTGTCATGGTCAAAGTTTCCCGGTTTTTTATCATAACGTAAACATCGTCTCCCCCTACCACGGGAAGTGGAATTTCAAGCTCTCCGTCAGTGCATAGAGTGATCTGTTCGTATAGAGAAAACCCATAGTCCAAGAGTGCGGTATGATCGTGCCAATCATCCGGCGCGTTGAGTGTCACTGCAATAAGTGTGATGCCTTCTCTGGAAGCAGCGCTGACGAGGCAACGCCCGCTTTTTTTGGTAAAGCCTGTTTTAACACCGACCGCCCCATCGTAAGAGGCCAGGAGCTTATTGTGATTGAGAAGCAGACGAACCCCGTCATCACCATTATGGGGAATGGTTTTACGTTTGGTTGAAATAATAGCCTTTAGGGAATCATGAGATAATGCTTCTCTTGCAATCAGCCCAAGCTCATACGCTGTGGTATGGTGGTTAGGATCGTCTAAACCGTGCGGATTGGTAAAATGCGTATTCGCAAGACCCAAATCCTTGGCCTTTTGATTCATGCGCTCAGCAAAAGTGTCCACGCTACCCGAACAGGCCACGGCAATGGCGACCGCCGCATCGTTAGCAGAGGAAAGCATTAGTGCGTACAGCAGCTCTTCCAAAGTCAGAATTTCACCTTCTGTTAAGTAAATAGAAGATCCCTCTATGCCCACAGCCTCTGGAGGGATTTTGACAGGCGTTTCAGGAGATAATAGCTCTAAAGCCACCAATGCCGTCATAATTTTGGTTGTGGAAGCCATCGGACGTACTGCATCGGCGTTGTGCTTGTATAAAATTTCTCCAGTATCTGCCCGGAGCAATACTGCGCTTTGCGCAGATATTTGTGTGGGCAGAGAAGCAGCCTTGGACAGTCTGCTGTTTGTCCTATATAATATTCCGTTTTTGTTAAATTTTGCGAGACAATCGCTACCTGTCTTTTCCGCAAAAATAGGCATAGCAAAAAAGACTGTCACTTGTAGCAATAAAATCAGCGACAGTAGTGAAGCGCATAAGACTTTCAAACGGAAAATTGAAAAGGCTCGTCCTTTGTTCCTGCTTGTCAACATCATTTTTTTGCCCTCCCATGATCATTCATACATAAGGTATGAATGGAGAGTATGAAATATGACAAGGGGACGGGAACGTCGTACGCATCCCCGTCCTGAGACGTGTTAAAGTAAATTATTCAGTGACAGACTTGTCCTTGCCCAAAATAGCCTTTACCTTGGCGATGATCTCGGGAGAACGCTCGATGAAATCGGCAATCTGCTCAATGGGATCGGAAGGATTCTTCACGCCTACATTGATCAGGTCTACTTTACCTTCGGCATTGATAACCAAAAAACCGAGAGGTTGAATGGACAGACCGGTTCCGCCGCCTGCGCCGAAGTTCTGTGCCTTGGTGGGAGCTTCCTCCTTGCCATTATAGTCAAGGCCACCGGTGGCGTAACCCATAGCGATTTTTGACACGGGAATGATGGTGGTTCCGTTGGCAATAATGGGGGTGCCGATGATGGTGTTTGCATCGATTAAGGTTTTGATGCTTTGCAGGGAAGTTTGGATAATGTCTTGCAGTTTGTTTTCAGAGGTTGCCATGATGTTGATTCCTTTCTATATGTGTTAATAATTTTTGACAAGTTTAAAAAGGGATTAAGGCGCGGGAGGTGTGGGAGCATCGGGCGGCATAGGCGGCTCCGACGGGGATGGAAATTCTGTTTTGGGAATTTCGGGAGGAAGGGGAGGCTTGATCGTTGGCGCGGGGTGATTGGGATCAGGCTTGATTTTCATATATCCGTTAAGGAAGGAGAATCCCGCCTTCAAAGCGGCACCAACCAAATTGCCAAGGCTGACACGGAAAGTCAAATTACAATCAAATGCTAACCCTGTCAGAGTGTAGTCCGGATAAACCGTAATCTCTGCTTTTTTGAGATCTTCCACATAGCAGATCTTTTGCAGTATCTTTATGAGATAGCCCAAGGAATTGGTGATAACGGCATAAGTCATGGCAACGGCCATGGCATCAGCACCGCCTACACGAATGTTCAACCGAGCGACTGTGATATGGATCTTTCCGAAGAAGCGGGAGAAAAATAGCTTAGCCACTCGTGCCGTCAAAGGAATAAATTCGGTAAGTTTGGGACGTTTGGCCTTTTTAGCTCGCTTCATGGCCCTTTTTTCGGCTTTGCTGAGTTTAGCCTCGGCTTCCTTTTTCTCAGCCTTTTTCTTTGCCTTTTCGGCAGCTTTCTTTCGGGCGGCTTCTGCTTTTTTAATTTTGGCTTTGGCAGCCTTGGCATCTCGTTTCCTGATTTTTTTCAGAGTATAATTTTTAATCTTGTATTTCTTTGGTTTGGAAGGAAGT
Source organism: Oscillospiraceae bacterium (assembly GCA_015064015.1). GTDB lineage: Bacteria > Bacillota > Clostridia > Oscillospirales > CAG-272 > CAMEON01. Next base: position 4,594 of record SVTB01000071.1, read on the forward strand.
ATGTGAATTGGAATGCCTAAAACACGAATGGTCAACGCAAAATCATCTTTTAAATCGATGGTGATATAAGCGTGCACCGTGAACAAAAGCACCAATAGAAGGACGATAAATCCTACCACACCAAGAATGATCCAACCGACCATAGGGCACTCCTTTCCTAAAATTTTAGATATCTGTCAATTTGTTAGGTCTCGTTTTCCTCGGCTACATCGTCGGTTATATCATCGATGGTCAAGGGAATGGCTTGTTGTTCATTTAAGGCGGCCTCAGCTACTCCTAACGCCTCTGTTTCGGGAAGATCGGCCAAAGAGGCCAAACCGAATACCCGGAGAAATTTATTCGTTGTGGCATACAGCATAGGACGTCCGGGGGCATCCAAACGACCGCAGGCTTCAATCAAACCCTTATCCAGCAGGGAAGATACGGCGTAAGAGCTGTCTACACCGCGAACCGTATCTATAAAAGCACGGGTTACAGGCTGATTGTAGGCGACAACTGCCAAAACCTCCATAGAGGAAGCAGAAAGATTACCTCCGCGACGGATGCCCAGCGCTTCGCGTATGTAGGGAGCGAACACTTCTTTGGTACAAAGCTGACACGCATCAGGATACATCAGCAGTTGAATACCGCGATCCTCATATTGCGGGATCATATGTTCAACGAAACGGCGGATGTCACGTTGGGAAAGACCAATGACAAGAGAGAGCTTTTCATAGGTAACGGGATACCCCGCCGCATATAAAATCGCCTCAATGGCTTTTTCTACATCTTGAATATCCAAAGGTTGTACATCCTCTACAGGCTTTTTGGCTGTAGCACCCGAGGATGGTGCTTTAGAAGTATCACTCATGGCGTCAAGCCTCCTTTTCGGTACTGAACAGGGAAGGATCTACCTGCTCGTCAAAGTCGCTTTGAATGGCTTCTTCGGAAGCTTCACCCAAAACGAAAGTGGTGTGGGTTCCGAAAATGGAGCCGATTTTTTGAGAATTTTCAACGATGCGAAGTCGCCTGACCTTGACAAGCTCCAAAACGCCCAAGAAAATAGCAATCATATCTGCGAGAGACACGGAATCATCGAGCAACTTATCAAGAGACATTTCCTCTGCAATTTCGAAATGCTTGAGGATGCCGACAATCTTGGCCTCAACAGGAACGATCGGTGAACTGATCATTGGCGAAAACGTTACTTTTTCAGCTCGTGGTTTTTCCTCGCGATAAGCGATGATACGACGAACGGCGGCACACAGGGAGGTTACGGATTGCTCGGCTACAAAGGTCTTGTCAACAGAAATCTCATCGGTGTCTTTGACCAATCGCCCGCTGAATTTGGGATATAGCAAAGCCATTTTAGCGGCGGCTTCTTTCGCCTGCTGGTATTTGAGCAGCGCTTCAGCCAGACCGGCTCTGGGGTCTTCCTGTTCTTCTTCGGCCTTGGGCAGAAGCATCTTGCTCTTGATGAGCATGAGCTCTGAGGCCATAACAATGAACTCAGCGGCAAGGTCAAGATCCATATGGCGGGCAGCTTCGATATAAGCCATATATTGATCGCAAATCAGCGCGATAGGAATATCCGTAATTTCCACTTTGTTTTTCTGAATCAGAGTCAGGAGCAGATCCAGAGGGCCGTCAAAAGGTTCAGCCATGTCAAAGTCGATATGATATTGAAGGGCGTCCACGACGTAGGATTCTCCTTTCCATTTTAATTAAATTACTCCGAAATCACGAAAAATTCAGGGTCAGCAGTTGTCTTAAATAGATGATCATGGTATTGAGAACGCCTGCCGTATCTCCCTGATCCATTCCTGTAACAAAGAACAAACCATTGGCTATGTTAGATAGCAACCAGGAGAGCGGGGCATCTAAAAATCCGATAAAGAAGAGCACCATCATCACCAGCATGATGATTCGCTCGTATTTCATAACACCAAAATACAGCTTGGGCGGTAAGAAGGCATAAAAAATACGCGAACCATCAAAGGGAGGAATGGGTATAAGATTAAAAATAGCCAAGCTGATATTCATAATGATACCCAAATAAAGTAGGTATATCACAATGGATACAGCGGTAAAGCCCAGCGAAGCTTTGTAGATTTCCCCGGTTATAGCACTGCCGGTCAAACCGAAAAAGGCTTGTTTGGCTTCGACAACAAAGAAGGGGGTAATAAAGAACATAACGATTCGGAGAAGGAGCAAATGTACAATGGCTAAACTCAAGTTGGACAAGGGGCCTGCGGCACCAGACAAGGCCATATCACGCTTGGGATTTTTGAAATACCGGGTGTTGATGGGAACAGGCTTTGCCCAACCTATTTTAAACAGCATCATACAAATGAATCCAATGGGATCAATATGTTTGGCGGGATTGAGGGTTAATCGTCCGAGAGAACGAGCGGTGGGATCTCCCAGTTTGTAAGCTACGTATCCGTGGGCAGCTTCATGAACCGAAAATGCCATGAGCAGTACCGGCAAGCTAAGCAGATACAAGGGGAGATCTCTGAGAAGAGAGGTTAGGGAGAACACGGTAGCAACCTCCTTTCGGAAATACGGTATGGATTATTTGCGGAAGGAAAGTCCTGTCACGGAAGCGATGCACCCCAGCACCTCGTCACGCCCCTCGTTTTTGAGAGCAGAGAAAGGGATGATGCGGGTACCGTCAGCCAGCACGGGATTTTCCAAAATCGCGGTGAAACTATTTTTTCGCTCAGTAGCGTTGAGCTTGTCCGTCTTGGTAGCAATAACAAAATAGGGGATCCCCACTTGATTGAGGAAGTCTACCATGGCCTCGTCATCGGGGGTCAAACCAATACGGCTGTCCACCAGCTGTGCTACAGCGCAAAGGCGATCAATGTTAGGGTTTTTGGTAAAAAAGCCGTCGGTTAGGTTTTGCCACTTCAATTGATCCTCCTTGGGACGCTTGGCAAAACCGTAACCGGGTAGGTCTACGAGAAAGAGTTTCTTGTCGATTTCATAGAAATTGACGGTGATGGTTTTACCGGGCGCGGAACTGACACGAGCCAGACTTTTGCGGCCCAAAAGGGAATTGATGAGGGAACTTTTACCCACATTTGAGCGACCCACTAATGCGATTTGAGGAATGGCATCGGAGGGGAACTGACGGATTTCACCTGCTGTCATACGCAGGTTTACATTTTGAAGAATTACGGGGGAAGCCATGTAAAGAGACCCCTTTCAAATGTTGTTGTTCTGCGCCAAAGCAACCGACAGCACATCGGAAGCGCGACGACAGGGGATAAAGTGCAGATGTTCCTTCGCTACAGGATCGATCTCATCAAGATCTCCAATGTTATCGGCAGGAATCAGCACGGTATTTACACCTGCGGTATAAGCGGCCATGGTCTTTTCCTTGAGACCGCCGATGGGCAGGACGTTACCGCGGAGGGTAATCTCACCTGTCATGGCTACGTCACGGCGCACGGGAATGCCGGACAAAGCGCTAACGAGAGCCGTCATCATGGTCACACCGGCCGAAGGACCATCCTTGGGAACCGCGCCCTCGGGCACGTGAATGTGAATATCTTTTTTTTGATAAAAGTCTGTGGGAATGCCGTAGTCTGCGGCAATACTGCGAGTGTAGGTCAACGCCGCGTGCGCGGACTCTTTCATGACATCCCCCAAAGAGCCTGTCAGCTCCAGCTTACCTGTACCGTCCAGCACAGCTACCTCAATTTTCAGCATATCGCCGCCCACCTCGGTATAGGCCAAGCCATTCACAGTGCCGACTTCGTCTTCTGAACCAATGTGATCGGGACGAAGCTTTCTGGGGCCCAAATATTCCTTGATGTTTTCAGCGTTGACCGTAATTTGCTTTTTACTGTTCTCTTCCAAAAGCTTCTTGGCCGCTTTTCGGCAAATGGAGGCGATGGATCTCTCCAAATTACGTACACCGGCTTCACGGGTATAGTAGTCAATCAGCTCGATCACGGCAACTTCGCTGAATTTAAGCATACGTCGGTTAAGACCATGCTTTTTCAGCTGTTTGGGAATGAGGTGATGATTGGCGATGTTGATCTTTTCCTCACGGGTATAGGAGGATAGCTCAATGATCTCCATACGGTCGATCAAAGGCTTGGGGATGGTATCCAAGGTGTTGGCTGTGGCGATAAAGAAGCAGTCCGACAGATCAAATGGCATCTCGATAAAATGATCGCGGAAGAACTTGTTCTGTTCGGGATCCAAGACCTCCAAAAGAGCAGAGGAGGGATCGCCGTGAGCATCTCGCGTCAGTTTGTCGATTTCGTCAAGAAGGATCAAGGGATTACGCACACCCACCTGACCAAGCGCTTGAATGATACGTCCGGGCATAGCACCGATGTAGGTTTTTCTATGACCGCGGATATCGGATTCATCTCTGACGCCACCCAAGGACACACGGACGTATTTACGCTTCATGGCGCGGGCGATGGAGGCGGCTACCGATGTCTTTCCCACGCCGGGAGGGCCAACGAGACAGATAATTTGGTTTTTCAGTTCAGGGCTCATCTGCTTGACAGCCATGAATTCCAAAATTCTTTCTTTCACCTTTTCAAGTCCATCGTGATCCGCATCAAGCACTTTTTGAGCGGCTACAATGTCCACACGGTCACGAGTGGATTTTGTCCAAGGAAGGCCTAAGCAGGTATCCAGATAGTTGGAGATCACCGAGGCTTCTGCAGAGCCGAAGGGAAGCTTCATGAGCTTTTCATTATCCTTGAGCAGCTTTTTTTCGAGCTCTTCGGGAAGGCGGGCATTCATGATGCGATCGAAAAACTCATCGGCTTCGGTTCCCTCTCCCAACTCTTCTTGTATGACCTTGATCTCCTCGCGGAGATAATAGTCCTTTTGATGCTTGTTGAGACGTGCTCTTACCCTGCGGTGAATATCATGTTCGGTACCCAACACCTCAATCTCGTGATTCATGATCAAAATAAGCGTATCAATGCGAATGATAGGTTCAAAACACTGGAGTATTGTTTGCTTATCTTCATATTTAGTCAGAATGTTTGCGGCTACAAAATCCGCATACATTCCCGGATTTTTAATGGTAGACACATGGGTCATGATGTCTTCAGCCACAGCGGGGATGAAGCGCACGATACGCTGAAGCACCTTGTTTGCCTCACGAACATAGCCTTCGCCTTCGAGACCGCCATTATCATCCGAGACGATGGTCTTGGCTACGGCATTGACTAACGTATAGCGCTCCAAAGGAGTGATTCCCGTCAGCAGAGCACGGCATTGACCTTCAGCGACCAATCGGGTATCTCCCTCAGGGGTGCGGATGAGCTGCTTAATACGAGCGACGGTGCCTACAGGGCAGAGCTTGGTGATGTCGGGCTCCCCTGCATCAGGTTCGGATATATCATTGAGAGAAGCAAGGAGAACAGGCTCTCCGGAAGTCGCAGCGGCTTGGGCGGCGGCGGCAGAACGGAAGCTGTCTTTATCAACCTCGCAGTTGATCAACATTCCCGGAAAGGCGACTACACCTCGCAGAACAATCAACGGCAGAGTTTGCACCTCGGCTTTTTCTATATACTTGGACATAATAAACGGAATCCTTTCAAAAACGGTATTTCATGCCGTTTGGATAAGAAATTGTTGTAAAAGGCGTGCTTAAAGCATACCTTCTGTTTATTATATCATACTTTTTATAAAATTTCCATACTTATAGAAGAATATTTACAATTTTTCCTGGATTTTAACAGTTAATAGCTAAAGAAACAGGCTGTCCCGTGAAGAGACAGCCTTACATTCAAGATTTTCTTCAAGAGTACATGGCGTTGGCCTTCATATACTGATATATCTTTTCTCCGTGTATCTGCTCGTCTCCCTGGATCTTATTGAGAACCCTGCGTAGCTCTGGCTGTGTAAACTCAAACACACAGGTGTTATACAAAGATGACACGTGTTTTTCGGTTGTCAGGAGATCGGTGCAAAGATATGCGTCGTCTTTTTTATCCTGTGAATCGGTCTGAACATACGCGGCTGCAAACTGTCCGTTGCCCACACCCCCGCCAAAGCCCGTGTCGGGAAGACGTCCGCTTTCCATGTCGACCAGCATTTGATGATGAGATTTTTCCACGCTCGAAAGCTCATTGAAAAGCTGCTTCAGCTGAGGATCATGTGCGTATTCCGCATATTTTTTGTACTTATCTGCGCATAATTTTTCCTGCTCCTTAAGATCTTTCAAAAGTGTGGTTTCCTTTTGTGTTAAAGTAAACTGCATAATAGCTCCTCCTTTTTTTGATCCACGGTAGTTGCCGTTGGATTATTTTCATTATGTACTTTCAACAATTTACCTATACAAGCGTGTACAAATTTTTCCTGCGGGGCATGAAAGCCGTGGGTATAGCATACAGTATATCGAATATAACAAGGGGGTAACCTATATGAAATCAAAACAATCTAAGCCGTGGCACATTCTGTTTCGCGTGCTGACCCTTGCAGGTGTCTGTCTATTCTGTTTCACGGCGGCAGTACCGCTTGTCCAAGCGGAAGGGGCTGTGCTCATTTCCGAAACCTTGGAAGCAGTACCTTACACAAACACAAATCCGACCGAAGCCAAAAGACCGACCAACCCGGCAGTCTCATACGGACTTCACGTATTGGCCGCAAGAGAAGAAATGGTGTTCAGCGGATTACGAGGAAATGAAATTACGCTTACGGCGGAGGACATTTGCCGTGCAATGAATCTATCCTCTTTACAGTATATCACCATCACACAGCTACCTGATGAGGACGATGGAACTTTGTATGTGGGGTCTGTGGGAGCAACACAAGGGCAGGTGATATCCGCGGGGAGTATTTCCTATTTATCTTTTGCCGCCAAAGATGATGAAAAGCCCTGCGAAGCAACCGTTAAGCTCGCGGTAAACGGAAATGCCTATGATACGACCTGCCGTTTTCGTTTGATAGATGTACTCAATTATACGCCTACCGTTAGCTTGGCTCCCGAAGTTTCTCTAACCGTAGAAACATTTGCTGATCTGAAAACCAGCGGAACGCTATCTTCTTACGATCCCGAAGGTGATGAATTGACTTATGAGATCGTGCGCTATGCCTCTCACGGTCGTGTCGTACTCACAGACCGTCATACGGGGGCGTATACATATACCCCTGACAGCGGATACATAGGGGAGGACGCTTTTAGCTACGTGGTGCGTGATTCATACGGTAATTACAGCACATCTGCAGTAGTTCATATGGTCATCTCGGCCAAACCAACCACAATTACATACGCAGACGTGGAGGAACATCCCGCCGCACCTTCGATTATCAGAGTTAGTCTTGCGGGGCTTATGAACGGTACACAAGTCGGACGAGAACAATATTTCAAGCCTGACGAGGCTGTGAGCCGCGTGGAATTTCTGGTAACGGCTATGAGTGCCGCCGGTATCACCTATGAAAATGTCAAAACATTGTCCGCGCCTTCTTTTGCTGATACGGAAGATATTCCCAACTCCATGGCTCCCTATGTATCTCTCGCTGTTCAAAGAGGTTATGTGACAGGGAGGGACATAGCCTCTTTGAA
>SVTB01000072.1 GCA_015064015.1 Oscillospiraceae bacterium
CGGCGTTGGCTGACACGATACACGCGATAGCCGCCAAAGGCGGCGTGCGTCGCGATGGGAGTTGGGTTCTGAGGGAGAACCGTAGGTTCTATCCCTCAGCGGCGCCTCTTTTGTAACTTTTCTCTCGCCGAGGAGAGAAAAGTTAGTAAGTTAAACAACAATTTATCTTTTCTTTAACACCAAAAAACAATCCCCGACAGAGAAATCAAACTCTGCCGGGGACGAATTTTGTTAAAATCCGCGGTACCACCCACGATTGAGGGATACAGACCCAAAGGCAGCGCTCCCTCCTCTTTACGCGATAACGGCGCGTGGCCGTCAGATACTACCCCGGCAATCATAAGATTGCGCGGCTCGGTCTGCCCTCGGAAGTCCATTCGCCGTGTCCCTGTCCCGCGTTTCCAGCATCGGCGGGTCTCTATGACAGGGGTGGACGGGTACTATTCTTCGTCACAGGTTTTTGATGATGATATATGATAGCACAATTTTGGTGGTTTGTCAAGAGGTTTTGATTATTTTGTCCCAAGCTCTTGACAAGGAAACGATAATGCGATATAATGATATCATCAAGTGAAAGGATGTGATTCTGTGACCAGATTCGTCTGTGCCAAACTCATACGTCGATATATCATCACGGCAGGTATTTTTTCTCTCGTCCTCGGATCGATTGCAGGATTGGTCTCCCAATCTGTCCTTGTGGGTATTATTCTGTTTTTCGGCTTTGCAATTTGGATGACGGGAATTCCTCTGCTGATTAACCGAAATGCCTTTTCCCGTGTGACTATAGATAAGAACGGAATCCGAAATAAGTATATTGGATTTTCATGGGCTGAAATGGAAAATTATCGAATCATTGACCTCAAAATCGGATACGGCGGTATCGGTTTATCGTTTATGCGAGAAGAAATTCTCTGCTTCGGCGAAATCCCCTTCAACCGCTCCTTCATCGGTTTAAATCCTCGCAAAGCCGTATTTATTATTTTGGATCAAAAAACGAAAAAAGCTATGGCCTCATTTTCCAATAACCAATTTTTAGTTTAACAAAAATCATAAAAAGGAGCGTCTTGCTGTTGGCAAAACGCTCCTTTTTATGTAAAAAAACACTTAAATCTCCTTCACGGTCGCTCCGCACAGTGTATAGAATCCACCGTCAAACACCTCGTCCTTGATAGCCAGCTTGATAGGCGTCTCTTCCTCGAACATACCGATGGCGACCTCGTAGGTGCCTGCGGGGAGGTGGCGGAGGTCAAGCCGGAGCTTGATCGTCTGCTTCTTGCCGGGCATCCACTTGCGGTTATCCGCCTCTGCCGGAATGACATAATCCTTTCCCTCCGTACTGCGGAAGCGGAAGACGAGGTCGTACTTGCGGTAGGCCTTCGCCCAGCCGCGGTTCTCCACATCCAAGGTGACGATATTGTGGGCGGTGGGAGTAAGGGTGGGAAGGGTCATGGCCGTGACAAAGTACCAGTAGCCCAGGCGATTGGCGCAGTATTCGGTAAGGTAGTATTCGTTTTTCAGCCAGTCACGGGGGTAGCCGTGAAAACCCGCAAAGGTAGCGTGGCAACGCTTGAAGGCCTCGATGGCGGTGAAACCATCCCTGAAATGGTCGTTGTGGGAGTGGACATAGCCGTAGTGCTCCATTTCGATGGCGGTAGGTGCGTTCTTCCATAGGCGATCAAAAGCCCAGGGGGCGCGGAGGGTGTCGTAGTCGTTGACCTGGGTGTAATAGTTACAACACACCGAATCGTCCTGCACGCCAAAGCCCCGCTCGTAGGCGTAGTCCAAAATCTCTTGCACCTCGGCCTGACCGTGAGCGATACGGCAGGAGATGTGGTCGTCGTTGCAAAGCACCCATGTGTCGGGAAAATACTTGGCGTGAAGGTCAAAATGTTTCTTGACCACGGGGGGCGCGATGATCTCGCCTGTACCGCAGGCGGTGTGACCCTCGCCCCATGTGCCCATAGTGCCTACGTCAATGCACTCAATGAGGGGATGGCCGTTGAACTTCTCGCCCAAGGTATAGAGCAGACGCTCCACGTGATACAGAAAGATGGGATCGCCGTAGTCAGGTTGGATGCGGCCACCGGGGAGGCGGTAACCCTTAGCGCCTTGCTCATAGACGTAGGCGGGAGTGGCATGATTCAGATTAGGATCATTCTCATAGGAACAGACGCGGAGGGAGAACTTGTAGCCGCGAGGCGCCCACAAGTCCATGATCTCATCGAGGTAGGAAAAATCGTACACACCTTCGGACTTTTCTACGTCTCCCCAATCGAAGCGTAGGTAGAGATGGTTGAGACCGGGGAAATCCAACAGGGCATCGTTATGGTTGTGGGCTTCGCGGTAGTTTCCGCGACCATAGCCATTGTCGATGTAATGCCAAAACCAGCCCTTGTGGGGATTCTTCAAAGGTGTTTTATCGTCCATAAGAGGACGAAGGTCGATGAAATTTTTGCGAATACTGAGATCGTCAAACATACCGCAGAGGGTCTGGGAACCATCTTGCTGAGGGGCGGGCATAAGGTTTGGATATTTCTTTTCCATGTTTAAATCCTCCTTTCCTCGATTAGACACTTCGGACGGCGGTGTGCCCGATGGTATAGAAGCCATTGTCAAGGGCTGTTTCCTTGATGGCCAGCTTAATGGGTCGCTCGCCTTCAAAGAGGCCGATGGCAACCTCATATTCCCCTGAGGGCACGCCGCGGGCGTCCACACGCAGCTCAAGGGTGAAGGGGGCATCGGGAAGCCATTCTCGGTTGTCGGCATCCAAGGGGATGATATAGCTTCCCCGCTCGTTTTTCAAGCGAAGCTTGAGGTCATAGGGCCAATAAGCTCTCGCCCAACCACGGTTTTCCATGTCCAAGGTAATGATATTATAAATGGTGTCAGTCATTTCCGGGATGCAAGCGCCCGTGACGAAGTACCAATAGCCCAAGCGGTTGGCACAGTATTCTGTGAGATAAAACTCATTTTCTAACCACAGGCGGGGGTAAGCATGGAAGCCCGCAAAGGTAGCGTGGGCAGATTTATAAGCCTCCATGGCGGTTAGACCATCGCGGAAGTAGTTTTCATAGCGAGGCTTGATATACCAGTAGTGTGCCATCTCAATGACATTGGGTGCGTTATCCGCCAGCTTGTCAAAGGCCCAAGGCGCACGCATGGTGTCATAGCCGTTCATTTGGAAATAGTAGTCACAACAGATGGAATCGTCTTGCACACCCATGCCACGGTCTGCGGCATAGTCCAGTACCTCTTGCACTTCGGCCTGACCCTTGGGGATACGTCCCACCATGTGATCATCGTTACAGACCACGAAAGTATCGGGGAAATACTTACAGTGGAGATCGAAATGCCATTTTACCAGCTCCAAAGGATAGATCACGTGATCTCCTTCCACGGTATGACCCTCGCCCCAAGTGCCGATGGTACCCACGTCGATGAGTTCAATGCGGGGATCGCCGTTGTACTTTGCACCGAGGACAGCCATAAACTTTTCAAGACATTCCATGAAAATGGGATCGTTGTAGTCGGGCTGGATCTTTCCGTTCTCCAAATCGTAGCAGCGGGCGCCCTTCTCATAAACGTAGGAGGGGGTAGCGTGGTTTAAGTTGGGATCCGCCTCGTAGGTGCAGACACGGAGAGCAAAGGTGTAGCCGTAAGCACCCCACTTTTCCATAATGCCATCCAAATAAGAAAAGTCGTACACGCCCTCCTCCTTTTCCACATCACCCCAGTCGAAACGAAGATAAAGGTGATTGAGGCCGGGAAAATCCAATACGGGATCCTCCTCGTAGCCGTAACGATAGAAGGGACGGGCATAACCGTTGTCAATGAAGTGCCAAAACCAACCCTTATGGGGATTTTTCAGCACGGTCTTATCGTCAACAAGCAGACGGAGATCTACATAATTTTTGCGTGTAAATTTGTCATCTGTCATGAAGCACATGGTTTGTACTTCTTTGTCGCCGGGGGCGTCTATGATGTTCGGAAAATGCTGATTTGACATGGCGGCCTCCTTAATTTTGGTAATTTCATGATACCATAAAGCACAGTATTTGTCAAGAATTCGTACGGATTTATTGTCATGAAATATTTAAAAAGAGGAGTCTCCGTAAGGAAATTCCTCTGCAGGGTGAATACTGAAATGTACTCACGGTTTGAAATATGATGTAATCCAAAGAAAATCTTCATCGAGCCCCGTATCAAAGGACATGAACATTCCCTGAGAGAACAAAAAAGCAATCGCCAGAAACAGAAAAGCGAGAAAAGAAACGCCTAAAATAAACCCTGCGAGACCCTTGCCATCGAATTTCCCTTGACTTCTTCCCATAACACCGAAAATGATGGATAAAATGGCAGTAGGCAGAGAAAAGCAACCACAGCAAAGCAAAAGACCGCCCCAAGTGACGATACCCAACACCATAGCCGCTGTATTGAAGTTGTTCTTGCGCTGATCCGTTGGTTCCTGTTCTGTCCCGTAAATAGCGTAGCTGTATGCGCTTTGCGCACTCTGATTATAGGCGGGAGGATAGCCGCTGGAGGCTTGAAAAGGAGGGGGCGGCGGTGGAGTTTGTCCCACGGGAGAGGAGGCTGGATTATCCGAATAATCACTGAAAATGGATGCTTGATGCGCTGTATTTTCAGGGGGAGTATCTCCGCCCAAGGGCGAGGAAGGATTCGAAGATGCTTGGGGCGCGGGTCTATAGAGATCCGATTTTCCATCGGGATGGTTGCTGATAAAATCGCTCATAACGGCCTCCTTGGGATGCTTTTGTTCAGTATAACACAAAATAGGGGGAATGTCAAGTCGTGGGAAAGAAACTCCCGTGTTCTAAAACTATGTCTGCGGCCATATAGTATGGTGAAAGTGGGTGGAGAAATGGAGTGGGGAAGTAAAAACTGTTTTGTGGTGGCAAGAAACACAGAGCGATTTAAAAGCCAAACAACGGACAGCCTTTCGTTGCCTCAGCCTATTCCCGCGTCATTGATGGAGGTTTTACCCACAGACATCATAGAAGCGGTTTTGACAGGTTATACCCTTGTTTCGAAAGAAAACCGAGGGCTTTTAGAGGAGATCCGCCTAAGAGCCAATCGAAAAGCCTCTCTGACGGTGGGTGGCACAAATCATATGCTAAATCTGACACTCCACTCCTCCGAGCTTTTTTCACTGCTTACACGCTTGTGTGGTGGCTCCCTATACGCCTACAGCCAAAATATCAACGAAGGATTTGTTACCTTGCCCGGGGGTGTCCGTGTAGGCGTTGTGGGAACGGCCGCCTGCGAAGATAGTCGCGTGGTCGGGGTGCGGGATATTTCTGCGCTCTGTATCCGCATCCCCCATGCACACAGCAGAGTAGGTAGGGAAGTAGCGGAATTGCTCAGACAAATGCAGCAGCAGCATGGTGATCCCCGAGGCCTTCTTCTGTACGCTCCGCCCGGGGTAGGGAAGACGACGCTATTGCGTGGCGTGGCGGCACATCTTTCCGGCGGGGCACAACCTTGGCGAACCGTAGTGGTAGATACACGAGGAGAGCTGTCATTCATGGAATCGGGAGATTCCCTGTGTCTTGATGTTTTGTCGGGGTATCCCCGTTCCTTGGGGATCAGTATTGCTACCCGTAGTATGGGGGCACAGGTGATTATTTGTGATGAGATCGGAGACAGCCGAGAGGCCATGTCTCTTATGTCTGCCTATCACGGTGGTGTGCCCCTGGTAGCCACCGCCCACGGCCAGACTGTGGAAGAGCTTTTGAAACGCACAGGAATCCGCATACTTCACCGCGCTGAAATTTTTGGTGCGTACGTGGGGCTTAGACGTAACGGCACAGGCGGTTTTTTCTATGATATAACCCATAGGGAGGAGGTACGGGATGATCTATAAATGGTTAGGCGCAGGGCTGATTCTTTTCATGGGGGGGTACGCCTCTGTATGTATGAACCGTATGGAGCATCGACGGCTGATGGTGTTGGACGGATATATTTCGCTCTTGCGGTATATCAAAGGACAGATCAACTGTTATGCCATGCCTATGGAGGATATCCTTCACACGGCGGATCCTTACCTGATTGCCGCTTGTCTGGGAGAAGTCAGAAAGCGTGATGAGCGGACAAATCAAGATGGGTGCCGTTCTCTCTCCCACATGATTCGCACATCGCGTCTGTACATGGAACCTGAGACAGAACGCTTGCTGCTGAACTTCAGCTCGGAATTGGGGCAAACCTTCCGAGAGGAGCAAGTGATGCGCTGCGAGGACTATATTTTGGCATTGGGAGTTGAGCGGAATAAGCTGGCGGATGCCGCACCTGCGCGAATGCGAATCAATCGGGCGTTGAGCATGAGTGCAGCCATGGGATTGGCGATTTTGCTTTGGTAGGAAACAATATTTTCTGTGAACCGAAATTCGAAAAAGAAAGGAAACACCATGGATATCTCCCTGATCATCAAAGTTGTCGGTGTGGGCATTCTCGTATCCGTCGCTTGTCAAATCCTCGCTAAATCAGGACGGGACGAGCAATCTATGCTGGTGACCATCGCAGGTATCGTGGTAGTCCTACTTCTCTTGATTGAGGAAATCGGCCATCTCTTTGATACCATCCGTTCGGTTTTCGGAATGTAATCCTTGGGAGGACAAGCGCATGGATATCATGAAAACAGCCGCCTTGTCCTTGATAGGCGCGGTGGCGCTTCTGATTTTTAAGCAGTATAAGCCCGAGTGGAGCATCCCTGTGAGACTCGCGCTGGGGGTGGTTTTTGGTGGAATTATCCTTTCCGGTGTGGGAGAAATCATCGCCTTTGCATCTTCTCTTGTCGGTGGTAATCATGTTACCTCAGGGTTGTGGCTGACCATTCTCAAAGCCTTGGGTATTGCCTTTGTGACCGAAATTGCTGCGGGAATTTGTCAGGACAGCGGCGAAGGCACCATGGCCATGTGGGTAGAAACAGCGGGAAAAACCGCCCTCCTATTGCTCTCTCTCCCCCTCGTCAAAGAAATGCTGTCAGGTATCAACTCATTGTTGAATCTGCCGTAGTCAAAGGAGCTTGAAGGATGAAATCAAAAATTGTTCGGATATTGATATGTATGGGAACCCTTTTTTGGGTTATCTTTGTGCCGACCTTCGCCGCTATGCCCGAAACTATGCCCGATGCATACGATAATCTGGAGCAGTATCTCCCTGGGGATATGGCAGATTACTTGCCGGAACAGTTATTTTCGGAGAATCCGGAAGAAGTCTTAAAATCCGCAGAAACCTTGACCCGACCGGAATATTTATTTCGTGTGGTTTTAGAGATTTTGGGGCTTAGGAGCCACGATTTTCTGTCTCTTTTGTGTACACTTATCAGCCTGCTTCTTATATCAGCCATGCTCCATCGCCTGCATGAGCTTGTTCCGGGCCAAAGTAGCGAAGGGGTAGCGCTGGTCCTTCGCTTGTGTATATATACACTTTTGGTTTGGCAAGGCATTTCCATGCTCTCTCAACTGACAAGCTATTATCAAGGGCTTTCTACCCTGACAGTAGGGCTTATTCCCATGATGGGAACACTGTATGCCATGGGAGGGAATATCACCCGAGCTGCCGCCGGGGAAGAAATCATGATGATCTTCCTCAGCGTTTGCGAATTTGTTACCGCAACCGCTACGCCTGCCGTTTGCGGGATCTGTCTTTCACTTTCTATGATGGATGTATTCGGTGGCGGATTACAAATCAAATTGGCACCTGTGGCAGGCTTTATAAAAAAGTGGTATACCGTTCTTTTGGGCTTTGTGATGTTCCTTTTGGGACTTGCTTTATCCACCCGTAGTATGTTAGCAGGTGGTGCGGATAGTCTGTCTATGAAAGGAGTCAAATATGCCGTGGGGCAAATGATTCCCATTGTAGGAGGAGCGGTTTCGGGAACACTGGGAAACATTTCCACCGGTTTGGGGTTGATTCGAAAAATAACAGGAATCAGTGGGATCATTTTGGTAGGCCTGCTTCTGCTTCCTACGTTGATACAGCTGCTCCTGTTTCGGATGTGCTACCAGATGGCATCTACGGCGGCGGCCATGCTGGGCTGTGACAGCGAGGGAAAGTTATTGGGGGAAATGGGCAGTCTTTACGGCTATATGGCCGCGGCTGCCAGTATTTGCGCATCTGTTTGTGTGTTGGCGTTGGGGATTTTTTCAGCCACTGCGGCGGCATTCGCGTAATTAGGCCCAAAATGCGGGATAACGAAACGGAGGAATGATCAATCGTGAAGTCCTACATCATATCATGGATTCTCGTTGCTATCTTGTCAGCGCTGGCAGAGTTTCTAATTCCGGGCGGTAGGGGTGGCAAGCTGACAGGGTATGTCCGTTACGTGGCAGGATTGTGTATTCTCATATCCTTGGTTCCTACCATCTCCGAGGGAGTGGGATATATCAGAGACTTATCAACGGATGTATCAATGAATTTAATATTTGATGAGGCCTATGCAGATCATCATCTTCATTTTATGAGCTACCTGTCGGAAGTGACGCAAGAAGAATACGAGACATGGCTTTTGAACACATTGGAAGAACAATTTGGAATTACCCGTGAGGATTGTGAAATCACAGTAACCATGGATCAAGAGGGGGAGGTACCCATGCTTGCATCTGTCGGCATCGGACTATCGGGAAAAGCCTTGCTCGTCGATCCTCACCGTATCGAAGGATATGTCCGTGAAAAGTTGTCAGTCGCCTGTACAGTATACGCAATGTAGTCATGGAGGACACATGGATCAGAATGAGCATAGTATCAGCCGCACCGTGGGTGTCATGAAAAAAAGCGGAAAGCTTTGGGTGGCCTTGGGCGGGCTTGCGTTAGGCATGGCTTTTTTATTGTTTGGTGGGGAATGGCAAGCTGTTTTTATGAAGGAAGAAACGAAATCGACAGGTGCGCCCGCTCACCCTGACGGCGAAGACATACAACTGAGTATGGAAACCTATCGGAGGGCCATAGAGAGCAGAGTTAAAGAAATCTGCGGCCGCGTATCCGGGGCGGGGGAGGTGTTTGCCATGGTGAATTTAGCGGGCGGGTACGAATATGTATATGCCACAGATCAAAAAACCAACGGAACCGGCTCATCCTATGAATATATTGTCATAGGTCGCGGAGAGGATGAACGGGTGGTGTATCTGACCGAACGTGTTCCTGAAATTCTTGGAATCGGAGTGGTGTGTACTGGAGGAAACAGCACCGCGGTACGCAACGAGATCACCGCGCTCTTATCGGCCGCCTTTGGTGTGGGGAGCCATAAAATTTATGTAACGGGTGGTGCATAAATGAAAGAGAGGCCACATAGGATGTGGTGTATCAAATTTTGAACGGAGGGCATACATATGGATGCAAAGAACACGTGGGAATCTGTGAAAGGTTTTTTTGAAAGAATAGGGAAGCGAAACCTCATGATCGCCGGTGCGATTGTGCTCATTGGCGTGGCCGTGGCATTGAATTGGGTATTCTTCACGGGGAATGACAAAAATGATGGTTTTACTTACGATGCCAGCGCGGGAATGTCAGGTAATTACGGAGCCGAAATGACCACCACAGCTGTAGGAAGCGAAACCGACGCGGAAGATGTTCTCGGAAATGTAGACAGCTATTTTTCTTCTGTAGAGATCAGCCGTCAGCGCGCCCGTGACGAGGCGTTGGAGGTCCTGAATGCTGTGGTGGATAATGAAAAGGCAGATGAGGCTGTCAAGGCTGAGGCCATGGCGGAGATTCAGAGCATTGCCAAGGAAATGGCGCAGGAGTCCAACATTGAATCTCTTCTCATGAGCAAGGGTTTTGAAAAGTGTGTCGCGGTGATCAGCGGCAATACAGCCAACATTGTGGTAAAAAACAAAGGTCAACTTCAGGCGGCTCAGTTGGCACAAATCAATGCGGTGGTTTATGAGCAGGCGGGCATCCAGCCTGTCAATATTACCATTGTAGCCAAGGGCTGAAAGGAAAGCGAGATGGTATTTCTACCGTCTCGCTTTTTTTCATTCAACCGTTTTTTTCCTTGACATCTTGTCCGTGATATGGTATAATACATCACAACAGGGTGTGCATTATAACCAAATTTAAGTACCGAATGGAGAGCATAATGAAACAGTACCAATATACTTATTTACCTCAAGGCGCGGCTTCTTATGACAACATGGTTCATAAAAATGCGCTCTTTATCCTTGAAAAGCAACTGATGGACAAGCCCCTGTGGGATAAGTTCGTCCATGTATTTACCGAGCGCCCCGACCACCTTGACCTGGGTTGGCGCGGCGAATATTTCGGAAAGATGATGCGCGGCGCCTGCCTCACATATCATTATCTGCCTTCGGATGAGTTGTATTCCATTCTCTACGATACCGTTAAAGGCATCCTTGATGCGCAGGACACCGATGGCCGTATCACCACCTATCCCAAGGAAAACGAATATTGCGGATGGGATATGTGGACGAGAAAATACGTTATCGTAGGCTGTCTCTACTTCTATGGCATCTGTCGTGACGAGATCTTTAAGGAGCGGATCATCACCGCCATGAAGGATCAGGCGGATTATCTTCTCTACACCTTGGAAGAAGGGAAGAGGTCCATTCTTGACACCTCGGCTTGGTGGGGCGGTCTCAACTCCGCCTCTGTATTGGAGCCCATCGTGGAGCTTTACAAGCTGACGGCTGAGGAAAAATACCTGACCTTCGCCAAATACATTTTGGAATCCGGTGGTTGCCGTGACGGAAATCTTTTGACGCTTGCTGAGGAAGGGAAGCTCATGCCTTATGAGTACCCTGTGGTCAAGGCCTATGAGATGATGTCCTATTTCGAAGGCGCGTTGGCGTACTACGAGGTTACGGGCGAGACAAGATACCTGAACATCGTGGAAAAATTTGTGGATGCTGTTCGTGACACCGACATTACCATCATCGGCTGTGCGGGCTGTACCCACGAGCTCTTCGATCACTCCGCCGTGAAGCAGACAGAGGAGACAGAGCCTTTGGCCATCATGCAAGAGACCTGCGTCACGGTGACGTGGATGCGCCTGCAGGAACGGCTTTTGCGCCTGACGGGCAGGGTCATCTACGCAGACGGTATCGAGCAGGCTGCCCTCAACGCCCTGTACGGTAGTCTCAATTACGAGGGTCTGCCCCAGCTTTCCAAGGAAGAAAACATCCGTGTGGCCGGGCTGCCTTTCGATAGCTACAGTCCCCTGACCTTCAAGGCTCGCGGCATTGGCATCGGCGGCTATAAGAAGTTCTCCACAGGCGGCTACTACGGCTGTTGCGCCTGCATCGGCGCGGCGGGCACTGCCTTGTTCCCCCTTGTGAGTGTTATGACACAGGCTGAAGGCTTCGTGCTGAACGAATACAACAATGGTACAGTCACCGCTACCACCCCCGCAGGGAAGCCTATCACCTTGACCATCTCGGGCTATTTCTTTGACGAGGGACAGGCTACCGTCACCCTTGCCATGGATGCTCCCGAAACCTTTACCCTCCGTCTCCGTGTTCCTGCATGGAGCCACCATGCCACCCTTACGGTGAACGGCGAGACCCTCGCTGTGGAGAATGGCTATATTGATCTCACCCGCGAATGGAAAAACGGAGACACACTAACCCTGGAGTGCTATCCCGAGGTAGCGATCACCGAACTGAACGGCAAGATCGCCTTCACCTTTGGCGCGTTGACCCTTGCACGCGACGAGCAGAAGGAAAGCGGAGATATTGAAGCTCCCGTCATCCCCGTGTTGAAGGAAGGCAAGCCTATTGTCAATCAGCTTGAGGCTGAGGACGGCGAGACCGTCCGATTCCTGGTGACGACCGCCGACGGGGATCTGCTTCTCACTGACTACGCCTCCTGCGGCAAGCATTGGATGGAGGAAAGAAACCGCATTTCTGTGTGGTTGAATCGTTAAATTTTTGTTTGTAGGGGTACGGCCGGGGGAAACTTTTTGCAAAAAGTTTCCCCCATCCCCCCTTCAAAAACTCTTAAAACAAATTCATATTGATGAAAGTTTTTAGAGTTCCAAG
>SVTB01000073.1 GCA_015064015.1 Oscillospiraceae bacterium
GGGCAGGAAGTCGATGCCGTCACGGGGCTTTTCGGATGCGGTAGCGCAGCAGAGAACGGCAGTCTCACCGTAGCGGCAGAGGCAGGAGCCGTTGGCAAGGCCTGCCAGCTTACCGGTTTCGATGACCAGAGGGCGGCCTGCAAGGGTGTACTCATAAATCTTGTGGTTCTTAAATTCCATAGCGGAACTTTGGATGGTGTACATTTCTTTTTCCTCCGTTTTGATTTTTTGTTTTTTGATATATTCGGCCTTACGGAGGTTTAGCACTTAACGGCGCACCGGATAGGCTCCGATGCACGGGTAAGAACTAATCCGTCGTAAGACCCTCTGTGGCAAAGCCACGGGTGGATGGCAGAAGCCATCGGGCGTGCACGGGACATGATTCGACGGGATACGACATCCCCTCAACGCAACGCAAGGGAGCGGGAGCGGCTGACCCATATGGCTGCCGTTCCGCACTCCCTTTTTGTTGACATTACTTTCTGAGGTTCAGCTTCTCGATGATTGCACGGTAGCGGTTGATGTCAACCTTCTGCAGATAACCGAGGAGATTACGTCTGTGACCGACCATCTTCAGAAGACCGCGGCGGCTGTGGTGATCCTTCATGTTGGACTTCAGGTGCTGGGTCAGGTGGTTGATGCGGTGGGTCAGAATAGCGATCTGAACTTCGGGAGAACCGGTGTCACCCTCGTGGATGGCATACTCGGCAATGATTGCCTGCTTTTCGGCGTTGGTCATGGTATTTTTCACCTTTCAAAATATAATTTTGGCATGGGCACAGAGAACGGTTGGTGAAATGCCGCATGGCGGCTGTGTCCGAAACCCGTGCTCACGTCACACATCATTATATCATGTAAAAGTTTTTTTGTAAAGAGGATGTGCAAAAGTTTTCGAATATTTCATGATTTTGTTACATTTGAAAGTGTGATTTTGATGGCTCGGGAAAGGGAAATTATTATTTTTTGCCATGGGGTTTACAAAAAGAAAGGGTCGCCGTGATATCACGGCGACCCATCATGATTTTTAAATCAATACTGACGACCCCAAACGACCATATGCTTAGCAGGCTTACCGCAGCAGGCACATACGTCGGAGAGCTTTTCCTCATTGAAGGGGATGCAACGGGACTTGACACCGCCCGTCTCGTCCTTGAGCTGATCCTCGCAGGCGGTCTCACCGCACCACATGGCCTTGATGTAGCCGGGATGGTTGGCGGCGATGTCCAAAAATTCCTCGTGGTTGCGGGCCACGAAGGTCTTCTCGGCCAGGTTCTGCTCCACGCGGGCAGAGAGCTCGTTGTGTACCTGATCCAACATAGCCTGAACTTCGGCCTCGATGTTGTCCAAAGACACGAACTTCTTCTCGCGGGTCACGCGGCTGACCAGTACGCAGGAATTGTTAGCGATATCGCGAGGGCCGATCTCCAGACGGACAGGCACGCCCTTCATCTCGTACTGGCTGAACTTCCAGCCGGCGGAGTTGTCAGAGTCGTCCAGCTTCACGCGCAGACCCGCATCAAGGAGCTTATCCTTCAATGCGTTGGCGGCCTCAAGCACGCCTTCCTTGTGCTGAGCGGCGGGGATGATGACCACCTGGATGGGCGCTACGCGAGGGGGCAGGATCAGACCGTTGTTGTCACCGTGGGCCATGATGATGGCACCGATCATACGAGTGGACACGCCCCAAGAGGTCTGATGGGGGTGCTTAACGGTGTTATCGCGGTCGGTGAAGGTGATGTCAAATGCCTCGGCAAAGCCTGTGCCGAAGTAGTGGGTGGTACCGCCCTGCAGAGCCACGCCGTTGTGCATCATGGGCTCGATGGTGTAGGTCTCCACGGCACCTGCGAACTTTTCTTTCTCGGTCTTCTGACCCGTGATGGCGGGGATGGCCAGGGTCTCGCGGTAAAAGTCCTCGTAGACCTTCAGCATTTGCAGGGTCTCCTGTCTTGCCTCCTCCTCGGTGGCGTGCATGGTGTGACCCTCCTGCCAGAGGAACTCGGAGGTGCGGAGGAAGGGACGGGTAGTCTTCTCCCAACGAACCACGTTGCACCACTGGTTGTACAGCTTGGGCAGGTCGCGGTAGGAATGGATGATATCCTTATAATGCTCGCAGAACAAAGTCTCGGAGGTGGGACGGACGATGAGACGCTCAGCGAGCTGGGTCTGACCGCCGATGGTCACTACGGCGCACTCGGGAGCGAAGCCCTCTACGTGGTCCTTTTCCTTCTGCAGCAGGCTCTCGGGGATGAACATGGGCATATACACGTTCTCGTGTCCCAACTTCTTGAAGCGCGCGTCCAGATCCTTCTGGATGTTCTCCCAGATGGCGTAGCCGTAGGGGCGAATGATCATACAGCCCTTGACGCCGGAGTAGTCCACCAGCTCGGCCTTCTTGACCACGTCAGTATACCACTGACCGAAATCCTCCTCCATGGAGGTGATCTGTTCTACCATTTTTTCTTTTGCCATGATATATAATACCTTTCTGTGGATAAATTTCAATAGATAATTTATTATATCGCAGAAAGGGGGATTTGTCAAGAGGGGAGGGGGATTTTTTGAGAAAAAGAGGCCACCGCGCGACGCGGTGGCCTCAGATCAATTGTCAAATCCGTACTCACGGAAAATCTCAAAATTTATTTCGGGCAACTCGGGGATATGCGCCATAGCCAGCTCCTCCGCGCTCTGATTGCTGTATCTGTAAATGACGGTATACTTGTTATCCGTTGCACTGCGGTAGCTTTCGATCAGCTCCTCCGCATTTGCCAAAGCGTTCAGATTTCCTTTTCGCTTAGAGGCCAGAATACTGCCCCGCTGCTGATCCGTATATTGGAAACTTACGGCACCGCCGTTCTGCATGAGAAAGTAGGTATTGCCCGTTGTGGAGAGAGATTTGTCGCGGGAAAAGACCATCTCGGTACACGTCATGCCAACGTAGCGGATCTCTTCTCCGCCAAGCTCCGTCACGTAGCTGGTTTCCATGATAAACAAAACACTATATCTATTGGCGGACTTCTCCACGCCAACCACCAAAAGGTTGGTTTCATGATCCTCGGGGAACCCGATTTGGTATACGCTCACAAGCTCGGAAGCATCCTGAGCCCCTTCTGGCAAAATGAAAAATTCCATCACCCCTCCCATCCCCTGACTCAGATAGGGAATACGCACATAGCTCTCGCTGTCCGCGGCGGATACCAGCGGAGCGGCCATGAGATCATCCAACTCGGGAATCACGGTGGGAAGTTCTGTCTTGCCCGCCTCCGGCTCCTCGGGCGGCTCTGTGGCGGGAGGCGTTTCGATCTCGATCGGGCCGTCATCTTGAGGGCCGTCCCACCTGGGATCGGGAAGCGTGGGGCCGGTGAGTTCATCCCCGGCTCTGATTCGTTCAACCTCAATGACAGCTTTCCTAACATCGGTCGTGAGATGGGTAGTGTCACTGCTTTTGATGATTTCCACTTCCATTTTCATCACCTGGTTATCGGAGGGGTTCACATAGAGTGCCAGCTTGACTTGACTTCCGTCCGTGACTGTACCCTCGAAAGAAAACATATAGCAATCCTGCTCCAAAACCTGTTCAACACCCATATAAACCAACTCGTCGTAGGTTTCAAAGGTCAACTCGTCCAGATAATTTTTCCACCAGTAACGGCTGTTAAAAACCTTTTCAAATTCGTCTTTTTCGGTCATTTTGTAGGTGTACCAATACTTATATGACCCTTCAAAAACGTACTTATGGTAGTAACCACCCTTCTCTTCGAGAATAGCGGTACCGTCCATATCCACGCGAGACCAATACTTGCCCTTCACCTGACCTACGTCGCCGCTGAATTCTTGCGGGAGCGCACCATAATGCTCGGTGTTATAGTTCAGACGAATCGAGAAATTTTCTCTTGCCAGTTGGTCGATGGCCGCGAGGGAGGCCATAAAATCAAACACGGGGGTTTGAGTCTCGGCTTCGGTTTCTGTTGTCTGCCCCATGCTTTCGCGCTCTGACTCTATATCTTCCGCCACCGTATCGGATTCTTGGGTTGCTCCGTGTGGCAAATGTACCCCGGGCTGCTGTCCTGCCCAAAGAATACCGCCCATAACGCTGACAGCTACCAAGGTACAGACGGCGGCCAAGCCCCATCCGCTGTTGATGAATCTTGAGATGGCGCTCGAAGACTTATTTTTTTGATTTTTTACCACGGCGGTGGCGCTTCGGACAAAACCCAGCTTTTCGGCAGCCTCTATAATCAAATGCTCGCCAATGCCTTCCATGGCTTCCAAAATAACTTCTCTTCTCATACCCGATACCCCCTTTCTTCGAGGAGGGCTCGGAGTTTTTCACGGGTCTTATAAAGCCGCTGGGAGACCGCGTTGGGTTTCATACCCATGCGCTTTGCAAGATCTGTGACCGAACAATGAAACCAGTACCGCCCCATGAACAGCACGCGATCATCCTCATTCTGTTTGTTAAGAAATTCGGTGAGCAGATGGGAAAGCTCGTTTTTGGGCTCATCGGGCATGGGAATGCAGTCCTCCAACTCTTCGAAAGAGAGGGTCAGCTCACGGTTGCGCTTGTCTCTCCGCAGATCTCTCAGACGGTTGAGGGACAGATTGCGGGCAATTTTGCACACAAAGGCGCAGAGGGAATTGGGCCTTGTGGGGGGAATGCTGTTCCATGTTTTGAGATATGTGTCGCTGACGCACTCCTCGGCATCGGGCTTGCTGGCCAATACATTCATGGAGATCTGCATACATAAATTGCCGTATTTGTTGTCGGTCTCCCGGATGGCCTGCTCATCCCGTGCAAAATATAAATTGATGATGTCTTGATCGTTCATTTGATACCTCCTTGCACAGTCTCACAGGAGCTCTGTATCTATTATGACACTCTTATATGTCGGTTTCTTACCAAAACTTTAAATTTTGTTTAAATAAGCAGAAGTATCTGTGATCCAAAGGTATCGCGGGCGGTTGTGAAGGTTATTCTTTTTCAAAGCCTACCAAAAGTCCGCCTTCTTCTGCGTAGAAGCTACAAAGACCACGGCAGGGATAAACGGAAACGTAGGCGTGGGGGAATTTCGCTTTGATGAGTTGTTTCAGGGCGGTTCCACCCTCGGCGTTATAACAATGAGCGATCATGACGCGCCCTCCTCGATAGCCTTGTTCCATCATGCGAGAGAGCAGTGTAACCAAAGCCTTAGGTTGACCTTTGCACTTGTCCAATGGCTCCAGATCCCCACGGTCGCTTGCCTTGCCCACCACACGAATGCCCATGAGTCCCGCAAATTTAGCCACAGCCGGGCTGACACGGCCGTTGTTTGCGAAATTGCGCATGGAGGCCAACATGAAAACCAGACCGGTTTTTTCGCGGTATGCGGTGATGCCTTGGCAAACCTCCTCAAAACGCAAGCCCGAAAGAATCAAATCTTCGGTTTTTTCAATCAGCAGACGGATTTCGGATGAGGCAGATAATGTATTAAATACAAATATGCGGCATTTCGGATGGGTTTCTTCATAAATCTTCTTGGCGCCGAGCGCGGCGTTGTAGCTACCTGACAGGGTGCCCGTGATGGTGAAACAATAAATCTCCTCGGCATCTCCAAAAGCCTCCAACCATTCGTCTGTGTTGGGGCAGGAGGTGGAGGAGCGTCCCTTATAGATTTTCAGATCGTTGACCATACCCTCGACGGACAAATGCTCGTCATCTATGTAGTCCTTTTGAAGGGTAATGACTTTCAGGGGAACCGAGGAAAAGGGAAGGTGGGGCAACGCCAAAAGATCGGCGGCGGAATCGGAGACGATTTTCACGTTTTGGTGAGGTGTTGGATTTGTTTGCTTCATAAAAACCTCCAAATTTATGGTTAATTCAGTTGTTGACACGACAACATTTATCGAATTATACCATACAAATGTTGTCTTGTCAACTACTTGCGATGAAAAATCGGATGGCTTTGAAAATCTATGGATCGGACGGTTGACAAGGAGACGGTCATATGATAAAATATAGAAAATATGACTTGAAATAAGGATGCACAAATGATCAGATTTGGTAATGTTATACTGCCGCATGGGTTGGCCTTGGCGCCACTGGCCGGCGTCAGCGACCGAGCTTTTCGTCGCGTTTGCCGCGCCTGCGGTGCAGATTTCTCGGTCAGCGAAATGGTGTCAGCCAAGGCGCTGTGCTATGAACAAAAGGCTAAAAAGGCGGTGCGATCGGTGACGGGTCTTTTGGCCTCTGTCCACGCCGATGAGACGCCTATGGCGGTGCAGATTTTTGGCCATGAGCCCGAATTTATGGCGGAGGCTGCCCGCTTAATTACTGCGAATGAGTATATCGGGTGTGTCAGCGAAGTGCCTCCCTCGGCCATTGATATCAATATGGGTTGCCCTGTGAAAAAGGTAACGGGCAACGGAGAGGGAAGTGCCCTGCTCAAGGATCCCCGCCTGGCGGGAGAAATCGTCGAGGCGGTGGTCAAAGCCACCCACTTGCCTGTCACGGTTAAGATTAGAGCAGGATGGGATAAGGACAGCATCAACGCTGTGGAGATGGCTCAAATTATAGAGGCTGCCGGTGCATCCATGATCTGCGTTCATGGGAGGACACGAGAGCAGATGTACGAGCCGGGTGTAGACCGTGGGATTATCTCCGCTGTCAAAGCCGCCGTGCGTATACCTGTCATGGGCAACGGAGATATTTATACTGCCGCCGATGCCCTGTCTATGATGCAAGAAACGGGCTGTGACGGCGTGATGATTGCACGTGGAGCCATGGGAAATCCATGGATCTTTGCAGAAATACGTGCCGCGCTTTCAGGCGAAGCTTATGTCTACCCTTCTGCTGCCGAGCGTTTTGAAACCGCACTTGTTCAGGTGCGGGAAATGATCTCCGAAAAAGGAGAGCGCGTGGGTGTGGCCGAGGCCAAAAAGCATTTGGCGTGGTATTGTCGAGGTATTGACGGTGCCGCCGCCGCCCGGAGCCGCATCATGCAGGCCGAGGGATATCAAGAGCTGGAAAGCATTATTCGCGGTCTTATGTGACCTATAACGGAGGTAGCGTGAAAGCTCGGAAATTCTAAACCCAAGCTCAAGGTTTCACGCACAAATCCACCCCGAAAATGGGTTCCTTCCCATTTTTAACTAACGGCAAGGGTGTATTTTAAAATGTATTTGTGCCGCCTCTGGCGGCAGAATGGAGATTCTTACATATGAAATTGCAAAAGACTTATACTTTGACGGGCGTCTGTGAAATTTCTCTCCCCCGAGAAACTGGCATATCCTTTAACCGTTTTGCCTTGACGTATACCGCGTCTCACGCCTTGCGCGGATTTCTTGTGTATACACAAGAAGGCCAAAAGGTGAGGGACCCTTTCTTTCTGGAATCGGGGACACATACCTTTTTCTGCGTGATCCTGGATTACCTGAAAGGTGCAAGAGCCGAGACTCCGGAGGCTCTGATTTTAGAACCGATTCCTGTGATGATCAGTGCGAACCCTGATGTATATGAAACGCCCGAGGAGGTAGTGGTCTCGGTGGATATGTTGGATTTTGAAACTTATCCCGTATACAACAATACTGCCGACAACACCTATTATCTGGAAAATAAGCGCTATAAGCTGGGTATCCGCATGAATTGGGGTGGCGGTATTAACTACATTGAGGATTTCAAAAGCTCCTTGGCCGAAGTCAAAAATATTATCAATCAGTTTGACACGGGACGTCTGATTCAGCAGTCCTATTATGGCATTGGCTCTCACGGAGACTATCAGACCGAGGTTTTCAACAACAGCCGTTGGGTCTATAATCCCGTGCAGGGCGGTGACCAGCATAACAACCACAGTCGCATCATTGATATTGTTGCGAGGGATCATGCGGTATACATCAAATCCCAGCCGCAGGATTGGTCCATGAATGGCCGTATCACCCCCAGCTACATGGAAAATACATATACGTTGGAAGAAGACTATATCCGCGTAGACAATCGCTTTACAGATTTTTCGGGGTGGCTCCATCCCTGCACGGCCCAGGAGGTTCCTGCTTTCTATACGGTGAGCTGTTTGGACCGCTTTACATGGTACGGCGGCACGAAGCCCTGGACGGGGGACGCCTTGTCGGTGCGTACCGATTTGAATTTCTGGGGCGATCCCAAGTATGCCTCGGATTCCGCATTCCACATCAAGGAGAGCAATACAGAGACTTGGTGTGCTTGGACAAATACGGATGCAGATTATGGTTTGGGTCTTTACGTTCCCAATACGGATTATTACACGGGTGGACGGCATATGTACGATCATTCTCCCGATCCCATGAGTCCCTCCTGTAACTACGTAGCACCCTTGGTGGCGGTGCGTATCAAACCCTTTACGCCTATTGAATACAGCTATCTGATGACAGCTGGATCGGTTGCGGAGATCCGCGAGAAATTTACAGCCCGTAAGGACTTTGCCGACAACGTATCGCTGAAACATAACGGTCGCTCCATGAGAGTCCCAGACGATTATCAGGGACAATGATCCCTCACACCGCCCTTATCATTTATATTTGAGAGGAGATGTATCCGCATGAAATATCGTTTTCGCGTCCTTGCCGCATGGCTGGCTATGATCATGCTTCTGACCGCTTGTACGGGAGAGATCCCTCCTGCTGATACCGATGGACATACAATCCCGTCTGTGTCCGAAACGGAAAACGAAACGGACGCGACAGATATTCAAATACCTGACAGGGAATATGTGCTTACCAGCGAGCTCTCTCTCCCTTCCTATACCTTTGGCGAAAGAATAGAGATCTTTGAATATCCCTTTGAGGATCGAGAGACATCGGGGGAAATCTATCAGATCATGAATGATCCCTTGGTGGAAGGGGGAAAGGTAACCTTCAAGCACAACGGTGTCAACGGCTTGTACAGCACCGTGCAGGCTTCGGGCAACGGCCAAACGACCTACGAGTTTGACCTGACCTATGGCTGCCCCGCGGATACCGCTCCTTGGCTGACGCTTTTCTTGGGCCTTCGTCTTCACGAAGCCAAGGTGGATGCCACAGGGCGAAGTGGTGTGTGGTTGGCCTTCCGCAATAACGAAATCGGCATTCGCACCGGCGACTGGGCGGGAGTCACTTATACCCAAGTCAACGCGGATTTTGCAGAGGGTGAGCGGTTGACGGTTGTGGATGACCCCTCTGCCAATGTCATCACTGTCTATACCCGTGAGGGAGACAATCTCACCGAGATCGCCCATGTAAATGTGACGGATAGCTTTATCGAGCTGTACGCGGGGGATAGTCAGATACCCAACGTCAGCGACCCCATCGTCACCGAAATTCCCCGTGGTGGCTATAGTTATTTTTGGTCTCACTGCATTGTGGGATCGGCTACCTTGGACAATGTGAACATGAAGATTTCCAGAGCTGTAGGAGATACCGATAACAATGGTATCGTTCCTGAAAATCGAGATCTGTTTGCTGATACTTGGGTGGGCACCGACGGCGCGGATCGTCCTGTTACCTCCGAAGAAACGCCCGCTCCCCGAGACAGAAAAGTGGGCATCTTCTATTTCCTTTGGCACGAAGCCAACATGAATGGGCTTCCCCTGTATGACCATACCAAGGCTTATCTTGAAGGAGGCATGGATCGTTTGTGGGAGGAGATCGTCAGCGGTCCGCTTGGCTTTGCGCATTACTGGGCAGAACCCTATTTCGGCTACTATGCTTCTGACGACGAGTGGGTACTTCGCAAGCACGCCACCCAACTCTCCGCTGCGGGCGTGGATTTTGTGTATTTTGATGCCACCAACGGCTTTTTGTATGAAAGAAGCTATGAGGCCGTGCTTCGCGTGTGGAGTCAGATGCGGGCTGAAGGTTTGGACACGCCCCAAATCGCGTTTTTGACCCAAGGCGGTAATACCCAGGAGCTCATGGCGCTGTGGGGAAATCTCTACGAGGGGGATCGCTACGAGGATTTATGGTTCCGCTGGGAGGGGAAGCCGCTTCTCATGATCACGGGAGGCGTAGATATGTCGGCGGAACTCAAGGATTTTTTCACCATTCGCTATTCTTGGGCCAATTCCGCCGATTCTTGGTACACAAGCCGCAAGGGCGTACATTGTTGGCCTTGGGCGCATATATATCCCCAAAAGCAGGGCTTTGCCATTGATGAGAATGGCAAGCGCTTTTCAGAGCAAATGGTGGTAATGTGTGGTTACTGGGCCAACGGCTCCAATGGCACCAACGGCGGTCGTAGCTATAACCGCGCAGACAAGGGTATTCCGCGATACGAGGGCACGTGGGATCTTGGCTTTGCCTTGATGGACACGACCTCTGGTTTGGGATTGGCGTTTTCGGAGCAATTCAGATATGCCATCAAGGTGGATCCCAGCTTGATCATGATTACAGGATGGAACGAATGGTGGGCAGGTCGTTGGCAAGGCGCGCCGGCCATTGGGCAGACCATTGCGGGTGGCTATTTGGTTTCGGGAGATCCCAACGCCAAGGAGCACCACTATTACGTAGACTGCTTTAACCCCGAATATTCCCGTGATATTGAGGCGATGAGGGGGGGCTATACCGATAATTACTACAACCAAATGGTTAACTTCATTCGCCAGTACAAGGGTGCTCGTGAGGTGGAGTCTGCCTTTGGGCAAGCAAGCATTGACATTCAGGGCTCAGTAGGGCAATGGTATGCCGTGGGTCCCGAGTACCGTGACGCTCAGTATGATACGGCGCACCGTGATCATCCCGGTCACGTGGGCGGCCTGCATTACACCAACACCTCGGGGCGAAACGATATCGTTACCGCCAAGGTGTCCACCGACGATACATATGTATATTTCTACGTGGAATGTGCGGACGTTATCACGACCAACGATAACAAATCGCCCAACTGGATGAATCTTTATATCAACAGCGATTGCGACGACAGAACAGGCTGGCACGGCTATGATTTCATCATCAACCGTGCGCAGGACGAAGTGTTGGTATCGGTGGAGAAATTCCAAGGTGTAGACAAATGGGAGATGGAGACGGTTGGCAGCGGATTGTATGTTTTGCGGGACAATGTGCTGCAGATCAAGCTGCATAAAGACTTGGTGGGTGTCGGGGATACCTTTGATTTCAAATGGGCAGATAATTCAGTGATGTTTGGCGACGTGATGCAGTTCACAGACCTTGGCGATGCTGCCCCCGATGGTCGTCTCAACTATCGTTATACCACCACTGCTACCGTAGAAAAACTCCCCGAGGGCTTGACTTCCGATATGGTGGTGGTGAAGGCCAACGGCTACAACGCCTACGTAGGTGGCAAAGAAGTCCGTTTGGTGGAGGATCACACCAAGGGTGTGGCACTGGCATCGGGCTATGATCTGTGGTTGCCCGCTGATTTTGTTGCATCTGTTTGGAAGATCGATATACCTGCCGAGAAGATCAACCACTACGGAGTGGATTATGTCAAGGCTGACGAGCTGATTGAGGGGATAGGGAAGACCTTGACCTTCACCACCGACGGCCTCGTGGTCATTGCCGACAAGCCAATTACCGACGAATCCTTGCTGTATAGCCTGTATCGGGCGTTACATTGAGGATAAATAAAAATTGCTGTTTACCACCTGCGGTGGGGCTCCGGCTCGGGGATGTGCGTCCCGCGCCAAACACATACCGCGATGGGATACAAACGGTAAATTGTTGTTTATCTTTTTCCCACTTTCTTTCCTCGTCGAAAGAAAGTGGAGTAAAGAACGCCGCTCAAGGGAGATCTCTCAAGGTGACGCACGCCGCCTATGGCGGCAACAGCGTGTA
>SVTB01000074.1 GCA_015064015.1 Oscillospiraceae bacterium
CCATAGGCGGCGTGCGTCACCTTGAGAGGGTTTCTCAAGGGAGAAACATCTCCCTTGAGCGGCGTTCTTTACTCCACTTTCTTTCGACGAGGAAAGAAAGTGGAAAAAAGATAAACAACAATTTACCCCAAATCCACTTCAAAGGAAATTACTAATATGATGAGAATTATCACCGGCCGCGCACGCGGTATCAAACTTGACACCCTGGAAGGTGAGGCCACTCGCCCTACAGCAGAACGCACCAAAATGGCCATTTTTTCTATGATTCAATTTGAACTTGAGGGCAGACGTGTTCTTGATCTTTTCGCGGGCTCTGGCCAGCTGGGTCTGGAAGCCGTTTCCCGCGGCGCAGCGCACGCTGTGCTGGTGGATCAAGCCAAAGAGGCTGTCAAAATCATTACCAAAAATGCAGAAAAAACAAAGCTTGGAGAAGATTGTACGATCGTCTGTGCTGAGTTCGCGGAGTATTTGCGCCGCAATCATGGCAGGGAACCTTTTGATATTGTTTTTTTGGATCCTCCCTATGCTATGCACGCCATCCCTGCTGCGGTGGAAGCATTGAAGCAGCATAAGCTACTCAAACCCCATGCTCTCATCATCTGTGAGAGCGAAGAGCCTCGTCCCTTGGGGGAGAATACCGCCATCGCTCAAAAATTTGAGGTGGTCAAGGAGGCACGCTACGGCAAGGCTTGCATCACCATCTTGACCCCTGCGCAGTGAGGTGTGTTATGATGACCGCATTGATTCCCGGAAGCTATAATCCCATCACTTTGGGACATATGGATATCATCACCCGCACGGCTCAAAAATTTGACCGTGTGGTGGTAGCCGTCATGACCAATGATATGCACAAATATGTCCCGAGTGCCCCTCGAAAGCATTACCTTTTCAATGAGAAGGAGCGGTTGGATATGACCCGCCTGGCTTGTGCTCATTTACCCAACGTGGAGGTTATATCCGCTACAGGGATGCTCATTGATTTGGTAGATACTGTCGGTGCCGATTTGATTATCAAGGGGGTGCGGAATGAGGCGGATTTTGCATATGAGCAAGAGCACGCCCTCTATAACCGTGCTCATAATCCTCGCGCTGAAACCGTGTATCTTCCGGCGGATCCCGCTTATGACCGTCTCAGCTCTACTCTTGCTCGTAAACGGCTGGAAGCGGGAGAGAATTTGACCGATCTTTTACCGGAAGTTGTCATCCAATGGCTCAACGCCCATCCAAGGGCTTGACATAAAAACTATATCAGGAGGAATTTTTCAGTGAATATGCTTTCTAAAAACAACCGCATTGCAAATCGAGTGATCTCCATGATCGTCGGTGTCCTGATCGGCGCGGCTTTGGTTATCGTTGGCGCTGTGGTGGACGTAGGTACCCTTATTTGGTTGGCTCTGGTCATTTGGGGTGTGATTATCATCATCGGAAACGTACCCGCTCTTATCTACAGCGTTGCTAATATCAAGAGTAAGGGTGCCGTGTTTGACCTTATCATTTCGGTCGTGGGCATTCTCTTGGGTGTGGGACTTATCGTTTCTCAAAACCAGGTTGTGACCTTGATTTTGGCCGCGTACATGATTATTTTTCCTGTCATACGCATTATTTTGGCTAAGGCCAACTGGGGGGAGCAACTGAAGAGAGAGGCGCTTCGTATCATCCTCGGTGTGGTGCTCATGGTCTTCGGCGGTACCTTCTTGGCCGTCGGTGAACAGGTGTTGAAGCTGCTTTTGACCATCATCGGTTGGGTTGTCATCGGCCTTACGTTGATTTTCGGCGTAGTGGAGATTATCCGTATTGCGATGTCTAAGCCGACAGACGGCGATGCTCCTATTTATGTGGAGCACGAGGAAAAATGATTCTGCCCTGCAACATAAAAGGCGAGCAAAGCTCGCCTTTTTTCTCGCCAAGAGGTTGAAAAGTTGCTTGCCTTGTGGTATAATTGATTTACCAAATGAAAGGCGGACTTCTTATGGTGCATATGTTTGAAGGAAAATGGATATCTAACCGCATGATGGCGGAGCTAACACCCAGAAATATTTTCCACCGACAACTACAGCCCCTGCCCTTGGATTGCAGCAAGCACAGAAATCAGCATATTTTGTTTCGAAAATCATTTGTATTGGTATCGCGCCCCTCAAAGGCAAAGTTGTATATTTCAGCCGATGATTATTACAAGCTCTATGTCAATGGTCGCTTTGTGGCACAAGGGCCGTCGCCATCTTATCATTTCCAATACAATTACAATGAGGTCGATGTGACTGACTATCTGCAAGAGGGAGAAAATCTTTTGGCCGTACATACCCTGTACCAAGGATTGATCAACCGCGTTTGGCAAAGCGGCGACCAACGCCATGGCCTTTTGTGTGATCTTATTGCCGATGGTATAACCCTCCTTTCCAGCGACGAGAGCTTTCTGGTATCGGAGCATACGGGCTATGCTGAAATCGGCACTTGCGGTTATGATACCCAGTTCTTGGAGAGCTACGACAGCCGTGCCGCTGAGGTGGGCTTTCAGTATCCGGGATATGACGATAGTCAATGGCTACAGGCGCGTCTCTGTCTCCATGATGATCACGTGATGGCGGAGCAAAAAAGCCATATGCTGGTGTTTGAAGAAAAGCTTCCTTGCCATACCCGTGTTCAAGATAACCGTATTACGCATGACTTTGGCTCTAATTATGTGGGATATCTTGCGGTCACGGCCTCGGGACAGGCGGGGGATCAAATCATCATCCGTTGCGCACAGGAATTGAACGAGGACGGTTCTCTTCGTTATAGAATCCGTGCCAACTGTGTGTACGAGGAAACTTGGACACTGACAGATGGGTGCTGCGAATTGGATCAGTTTGATTACAAGGCGTTTCGTTACGTTGAGTTAGAGTTGCCGCCGTCTGTGCGTGTGATGCACGTAGGTTTGAAGGCACGCCATTATCCCTTTGAATTGAAGACTTCCATGAAACCCGCCTATGCGAATGACGAAGATATGCGTAAGATTTGGGATCTGTGCATCAACACCCAAAAGTATGGCGTGCAGGAAGTGATTCAGGACTGCATGGAGCGAGAAAAGGGCTTTTACTTGGGGGACGGATGCTACACGGCACTGACCCATATGGTGCTGACCGGGGATGATTCTATGGTGCGCAAGCTTATTGATGACGCTTTTGCTACCAAATTTATAACCGATACTTTGGTCACTTGCATGGACTGCTCTTTCATGCAAGAGATTGCCGAATATCCACTTATGTTGGTTTATCTGGTGCTTTGGCACTATAATTATATCCATGATTTGAATTATCTGCGTACCAATTACGGGAAAGTAATTCTTCTTTTGGATGCTTACCGCAGAGAATATGAAACGGATTATCTTTTGAAAAATCTGAACAAATGGTGCGTGGTGGAATGGCCCATGAATTTCAGACACGGCTATGATGTAGATATCAGGGAAGGGAAGATATGCGAGATGGCGCATATTTCTCTCAACGCCTATTACCTTCATGCCATCCGTACGGCCAACCATATGGCAAGCCTATTGGGCTTGGAGCCTTATCGGGATGAAGCTCCTATCAAAAGAGCTTTTTACAGCGCTTTTTACGATCCAAACTTGAAGTTGTTCAAGGATGGAGAGCATACCGGCCATGTGAGCTTGGTAGGCAACAGCTTTGCCTTTGCTTTCGGGCTTGAGCCTGAGGCAGAGGCGGTAGAACAGATGATGGCTCTGTATGACCGTCATGGGATTCATTCTCTCTCCATGTTTTGCACCTTCCCAATGCTCATGGGCTTTGTAAGACACGGAGATGATAGGCGTTTGAAGGAAGCCCTGCTGAATGATGAATCATGGAGGCGGATGCTCCGTGAGGATGCTACCACCACCTTTGAGGGATGGGGCAAGGATACCAAATGGAATACATCGCTGTTCCACTTGACCATGAGCTATGGCGCGCTGTTTATGGCTGATATTGACCTGAAAACGTTGCTCGGAGATTTCTGACAACGAATGAATATTTCAAGTCTATGAAGGGAGGGGAAGTTATGTATCGAAAATTATGCCGCATCATTCAAAAACATATGGGGAAGGAATGCCTTCTTAGCATTACCGAAAGCTTGAGTGAATTCACGCCCGAGTCCTTTTTGACACATATGATCTTTACGGATCATGCCAATGAGTTTGTAGAAATTCTTTTGCAAGAGCAGGACGAAGAGATTTACTGGCTGATTTGGGATCACATTGGATGGCCGATACAGCATATGCCGAATCCGCCCCCTCTCACACGAGAATTTCAGCTGCGCTTTCGGACGGCCTGCGCGGAAAGCGAAAACGCGGTTTATCATGTAACCCTGCCTGCGCATACAGCGAGGCTGTGTGTTGCCCCTATGGACGAAGCCTCGGCCGCCTATCTTGTTGCGCAAATGCGCCAACATAAGGGGGAAGACAATTTTGTATGGTCCTTATCCCGATACTCGGATCGAGGGAGATTGTTCTTTGTCTTGAAGACAAGAGAGGATGATACACCCGTCGGCTACGTAGGATTGGCATTGCTGAAATTTTGGGGACCCTTAGCTTCTGAAAACACCTGCAATTTAGAGTATTATATTTCGGCTGATCACCGAGGGAAAGGCTATCTCAAGGAGGGTGCCGCCAAGGTGGTGAACATGGCTTTGCGCGGAGAGATTACGGTGCAGGAGGACGCGGGACATCCCTATGTCATGGAGCGAAAGCAACTGATGGTAGATATGATCAAAATTACCTGTGACATTCACAATACGGCCAGCTACCGTAGTGCGCTGGCGCTGGGTTTTGAAGAAGAGGGTATTATCTCTCTTGTGAGGGATGGAAAGATCTATCGAGAGCATTGGCTGTCCCGCAAGCGGACACGACTGCGGAATTAACAATAGGAACGGAGTTTTTATGAAGCACACGAACTATCAAAGAACGAAGCTGGCTTGCTATACCGCCTATTTTACCATGTCGTCTGTTTTCTGCCTTCCGCCCTTGCTCTTTATGACACTGCGGGAGACCTACGGCATCTCCTACACCCTCTTGGGGACGCTGGTGCTGGTCAATTTCTGCACCCAACTGGGAGTCGACCTGATCTTCACCGCCTTTTCCAAGAGATTCAACCCACAAAAAATTGTCCGTACTATGCCCCTGCTAACCTCTGCGGGGCTTCTGATCTACGCTTTGATTCCCACCTTTTTCCCCAATATCGCTTATGCGGGGTTGCTTGTAGGTACGGTGATCTTTTCGGTTGCAGCAGGACTTTCTGAGGTGCTTCTCAGTCCAGCTATAGCCGCACTTCCCTCGGATAATCCTCAGCGAGATATGAGTATGCTCCATTCTCTCTATGCTTTCGGGGTCTTCTTCGTGGCGGTGGTCAGTACCGTGTTTCTCAAGCTGTTCGGCACTGAAAACTGGATGTACCTGACCATCTTTTTTGCCGCGCTTCCTGTGGTCGCCGCGGCGATGTTTATGGTTTCGCCTATGCCCGATATGCGCGGGACGGAAAATGTGCAGGGCACTTCCGGCACAAAAAAGCGGACCATCGGTATTGCGCTTTGTGTGGCTTGCATTTTTTTCGGGAGCTGTGCCGAAAACGCTATGTCCAACTGGGTGTCGGGCTATATGGAAAACGCCCTGCACATTGACAAAGCTTGGGGCGATCTCATTGGGCTTGCAGGCTTTGCCATCCTTTTGGGAATCGCTCGTATCGGCTATGCGAAATTCGGCAAGAATATTAGCCGCGTGCTCCTTATGGGCATGATAGGCGCTGCTGTTTGTTACTTGGTGGTCGCCTTTTCCGGCGGAGTTGTGCCGGCCATGATTGCCTGTGTGATGACGGGCCTTTTTACCTCTATGCTTTGGCCGGGAACCCTCATCATGATGGAAGAGAAAATGCCTACCTTAGGCGTGGCGGCCTACGCCCTGATGGCGGCAGGCGGTGATCTGGGAGCAGCACTGTCTCCTCAGCTTTTAGGCATCGTGACAGATAGCGTCTCGGCAAGCACATACGCTTCGGAGCTGGGTGCAAGCCTTGGCCTTACCGCCGAGCAGATCGGCCTCAAGACGGGAATGCTGGTGACGGCGATCTTCCCCGTGCTGGGTGCAGTGGTGATGATCATGGCTATGCGGTATTTTCGAAAACAGAGAAATTGATCGCCGGTGTTATACTGATGCTCTCGAAATTAAGACAGGCACCGTACAGCGCTGACAGAAAATCCGTGAGTATAGTGAAAGCACCTCTGTAGGGAGGTGCTTTTTGCTTGGAAGACTTTACAAGCGGAGAGTTTTGTGTTATAATGTATAGACCATAAAGAAAGGGTTACGGCATATGAAAATCATTGATACTCACCTTACGGAACAAAACTTTCTCGAAAGACTCTCTTGCTATTGTCGAGAGCAAACCCGGGGAGATAAAGGTTATCGAGATCAGGATACCTTTATTTTCGCAAGAAAGAAACAGAAATTCTGGATCGGTCGGCACTATGCCCATGCGGGCAGAAGTGATGGCTATGCCAATGAGCGGATCAACGGGACCTATCACGTCAATGATCACGGCCATGTGGTCGTGTCTTACAATGTTGGCAAGCATCCTGCTATTTTAGTGCCCCATATTGTGTTTTTCCTGCTGGGTATGGTTCCTGTGGTGGGCCTTTTGAATGATGCTATGCGGCAGAGTAGTATGTCATGGTATGGCGGTGTATGCGGTCTTGCATTTGTGGGACTGGGTTTGTCGGGCTTTTTCAACCGCCGCAAGGAAGTGGATGCTTTGGAGGAGCATCTGCTGTATATCTGCGATGCTTTGAAGGAGACCGATCTCGATGTGACAGCAGAAGCCGATACATTTGATGTATCGGATATCAGTGATGGCGATGTGTACCCTATTTCGGTAGAATTCGAGGGAGAAAATTATCTGACCCTCTATTACTATACCGCCGAAGAGAACGGCGACGGTGTATTGAATGACGGCAAAAATATTGTATATTTCAAAGATGAGGCTCAAATGAATCGTTTCTGTCTTTTCCACAAGCTGACCGTAGCCGCAGACCTGACGATCTACCACTTTGACGATCCGGTCACGAATGCCCGCGATCATAGCCGTATTCTCAGCCGTTGGAATCTTCTAAATACCATGTCTGCCGCTGTAGGGGCATCCTTTGAAGGCAATCTTGAATCGCATGACGGACTATATGAGCATCTGTTCTCCATGAGTTTGCCTGACGATGAGAAGCCGTTTATCACGGATTTTGACGAAGCACAAATCAAGGAGTTGAAGGCTGTTTTTGCGGATCAGGATGATCTGCTCACCCGTTTCCGCCCCTATCACGAATAATTTTAGGAGTATCCGATTTCCCATGAACAGAACCACCGATATGACCGCGGGTAGCCCCACCCGTCATTTGCTCGTTTTTTCTCTCCCCCTCATTATAACGAATTTGGGTCAGCAATTTTACATGATCGTAGATGCTGCCATCGTGGGACGAGGTGTGGGTGTGCAAGCCTTGGCTGCTGTAGGAGCCACGGACTGGATTTATTGGCTCATTCTTTGGACGGTCACGGGTATGACCCAAGGTATTTCTACCTTTGTCTCCCGCTACTTTGGGGATAAAAATTATGACGATATGAATAAGTCCATCGCCATGTGCACTCTCCTGTGCGGTGCTGTGGGCGGCGTGCTGTCGGTAGCAGGCTTGATTCTTGCCAAGCCCCTGCTTCTTTTGCTCAATACCCCCGAGGATATTTTGGAGGGGGCTGTGACCTATCTTGTGACTATGGTAGCAGGGACATTGGTGGTGGCGGCCTATAACATGGCGGCTTCTGTCCTCCGTGCCTTGGGGGATGGTAAATCTCCCCTCATCGCTATGGCCATTGCCGCGCTTTTGAACGTGGGGCTGGATCTACTTTTCGTTCTCGTATTCCACATGGGCATCTTCGGTGCGGCCATCGCCTCGGTGATCGCCCAACTTGTGTCCTTTGTCTACTGCTTGATTCGTATACGAAAGATTGATTGTGTCAGGCTGACAACCCATACTTGGCGTATTGATTGGCAGATGATGAAATCTCTGTTTGCATTCGGTATGCCATTGGCTTTGGAATTTATCGTGATTTCCTTAGGCGGTATCATCCTTCAATCCGCCATCAACCTCCAAGGTAGTCCCTTCATCGCCGGATATACCGCGACCAATAAGGTTTACGGCCTTTTAGAGAGTAGTGCGCTTTCTTTGGGAATCGCATCGGCTACCTTTTTGGCGCAGAATTACGGGGCGGGGAACTACCGTCGTGTGAGACAAGGGGTGCTCACCTCCACGGTGATCGTTTTGATCATGTCTGTCGCAGTTTCGGGAGTCATGTATCTGATCCGGGATCCTTTTATGAAGCTGTTTATGGATAGCTCCGAACCCCACGCGGCCGAGGCACATAATATTGCGGTATATTATCTCACCATCCTTTGTATATTTCTCTCTATTCTGTACCTCTTGCATATTTTCCGAAATGTTTTGCAGGCCATGGGTGTGGCTGTTTGGTCCATGCTTTCGGGTTTTGCGGAATTTTTTGCCCGTGTGATCATGTCTAAATGGGTGATTGATTTCATGGGAAGCGATGCGCTGTTTGTGGCAGAGCCTGTGGCTTGGCTGGTAGCGCTCCTGTTCGTACTTGTGCCTTATGTGTTTTATGATAAACGTCTGAAAAGAAAATTATCTGAGGGGGGTGACGAAAGCCATGAATCCTGAATTGGAACATCCGTATGCCGTATTGCCGGTCACCGAGATCCAGCGCTTTTGTATGCACGACGGCCCCGGCGTCAGAACTGTGGTTTTTCTCAAAGGCTGTCCCTTGCGCTGTGCCTGGTGCCACAATCCTGAGACCAGAGAGCGACAAGCCGAAATGTTGTACGATGTCGGCAGATGCATGAATTGTGGTGCTTGCCCTACCGTCTGTGCCCATAAAGCACAGCAAATGGCAGATGGGCATATCTATGATCGTGAAGCCTGCGAGGTGTGCGGCAAATGCGCCGAGATCTGTCCTACAGGTGCCATGCGTCCTGCGGCTCAAAGCATGACTATCCAAGAAATCCTGTCCAATGTCTTGAAGGATCATGCCTTTTATGGGGAAACGGGTGGCATTACCCTTTCGGGGGGAGAGCCGATGTCCCATCCCTCGGGAACCTTAGCGTTGCTTTCCGCGTGTAAAAGCGCGGGGTTGAATACTGCTGTAGAAACCTGCGGAGAATTTTCTCGTATGTTCATTCCTGCTCTCGTCAAGTTGGCAGATCTGTTGCTTTGGGATGTGAAGGACACCAACAACGAACGGCATGAGCAATACACGGGGGTATCCAATATCCGTATCCTGGAAAATCTCCAGCTGGCTGATCGCCTGGGCGGGCGCACCCGCTTGCGTTGTATCGTTGTGAACGATGTCAATACCGACGAGGCGCATTGGAATGCCTTGGCAGAATTGTACCGCGATCTGCAGTATTGTGAGGGCGTGGAATTGCTCCCGTATCATGCTTATGGAGGTTCTAAAATGCTCCCGTTAGGCTTGGAGGATAACGGACGCAGGGAATGGATTCCCTCAGATGAAACAATGGAGAATATCAAAAAACGCCTCTCGGAAAGAGGCGTGAGGGTCATATAAAAAAGGAACGACCACAACCGTATTGAACTCCCCGATTATACTGCCCGTACAAAGCGGGGAAGTTCAACGGACTTATCATAAGAGGATATTTTTAAATGTCCGTTTTAAACGGACTTGTGCCATTTTTCAGAGAGCTGGCTTCGATTTGTTAAAAAATCAGCCAATGTAAGCCGCCGCATCATCCTTGGTTTCGAAGAAGGCGATGTACTCGATGTCAAAATACTCTTCTCCTCCGTCAGCAGTCGTAAGTTTTCCGTCATTTCCGGTATAGTCGAAAAGATTATAAATGATAGATTGGATGGCCGAGCCACCTGTTACGTCAGTATCGGGTGTACCTTCGGATCCGGCTTTGTTCTTTCTCATATCCAAAACCAGCACATCCCAGTAACCGTCAGAGAAATACAGGAACCAGTTGTCGCTATCACGACGGTTGCCGTTGAACTCGGCGGTGCCGTTGAGCAGGAGTGTACCCCAAAAGTTGGAGCCGTAAGTACCGCAGTTTGTGCGATACTTGATGGCGATGATATCGCTAAATCCCTCGCCCTCGGCGACAAGTGAGATAGAAGGATTGGTGACGGTGTCGGTGGTGCCCGTCAAGAAATGGGCATAGTTGCCCTCAAGCGTCACGGTGGCGTTGGTGGCGGTCATGGCGGCCAGATCCTCGGCGGTGAACAAAGCGGTGGGTTCCGCGGGATTAGCGGGGGCTTCGGTGGGTATCTCAGTAGGAATTTCGGTGGGTATCTCAGTAGGAATTTCGGTGGGTATCTCAGTAGGAATCTCGGTGGGGGTTTCAGTAGGTGTCTCTGTTGGTGTCTCTGTAGGTTCCTCCGTGGGTGTCTCGGTGGGTGCCACGGTGGGCGCGTTGGTAGAGACCTCAGAGGTGGTCTCAGCGGGCTTTTCGCCTTCGGTACAGGCAACGGCGGTCAAGGTGACCGTCAGCAGGAGAAGGGCGCAGATCAATAGCTTTTTCATAGATGAACTTCCTTTCATATGATAAAAAATTGTGACAAAAACAGCGCGTCCGCGGCAGGGAGGCGAATGAGCCTCGCGGATGCTTGGCGGGAGCATCGGTAAGACAAGCCTTTAATTCAAATATCCCTCCCAGGCTTGCTTCTCCTCCTCCAATCGTTGCCTTTCCGCTCGGCGGTGGTTGACGGTGCGGCTGACGAGGGTATACACGCCAAAGATAACGTACAGGAGCAGGAGGACACCGCCAAAGGCGTAATGGATGAGAACGACGGGGCCGCCGGCAAGGTCGGCCAGGATCAAGGGGATAACAACGATCGTCACAAGGCCCGCTATGGCAGCGACCAAAAACACGAGGTGGCAGCCCTTGGCAAAGGGGGTATCCCGAAGATCCTCCCCCGCCCTGCGGCGAACGTGGCGGGTCAGCTCCCACAGGAGG
The DNA here is from genome assembly GCA_015064015.1 of Oscillospiraceae bacterium. Classification (GTDB taxonomy): domain Bacteria; phylum Bacillota; class Clostridia; order Oscillospirales; family CAG-272; genus CAMEON01. The sequence continues at coordinate 11,037 of SVTB01000074.1, forward strand.
GTGACCAAGGAGAGGTAGACCGTGCCGAGCATTTGCTCCACCAGAACCAGGTAAAACCAAAAAGCATTGAGATCCCAGCCCGCTGTGACTGCCGACACAAGCAGCATCGCGACCGGGCCAAGGACGCTGTATAAGACGGTCAGGGTACGGAGGGCGGTGCAGATATTCCTGCCCTTTTCTTTGTTCGCTTGGGTACGCACGTCGGTCATAGCCAATGCTCCTTTCTCATGATGGTATTTTCAGTATAGCATATCCGACGCGGATTGTCAAGACGGCGGCGGATATCTCCATCTTTCTTTATAAAAATGCGGAGCCGTATCCGAGGATATGACTCCGTATTTTTTATTACATGGAACCAACGGTTCTGGGGAACATGAGGGTATCGCGGATGTTTTGCACGCCCGTGATATACATGAGCATACGCTCAAAGCCCAATCCGAAGCCGCTGTGGGGAACCGAGCCGTACTTGCGGGTATCCAGATATTCGGTGTAGGATTCCAGGGGCATATTGCGGGCGGTCATGGCGGCCACCAGCTTGTCGTAATCGGCCTCACGCTCAGAACAACCGATGATCTCACCGATGCCGGGCACCAAAAGGTCGGTGGCGGCCACGGTCTTACCGTCGGGATTCTGCTTCATGTAGAAGGACTTGATGGCGGCGGGATAGTTGACCACGAATACGGGACGGCCGAAATGCTCGTCCACCAGGTACTTTTCATGCTCGGTCTGG
>SVTB01000075.1 GCA_015064015.1 Oscillospiraceae bacterium
TGCGTCACGATGGGAGTTGGGTTCTGAGGGAGAACCGTAGGTTCTATCCCTCAGCGGCGCCTCTTTTGTAACTTTTCTCTCGACGAGGAGAGAAAAGTTAGTAAGTTAAACAACAATTTACATTTTAAAAATTATTTTTCTCCACTTCCTCACCCCCCTGCCCCCTTCGACACTATATAAGCGAATGCATTCAAAAGGAGTACACCATGGACAGAAAACGCGCCGCCGAGCTGTTGGCCGAAAACATCACGGCCATTTACGGCTACGCTCACAACAAACTCTATGACCCAACCCAAGCCGATGATTTAGCAGGTGAGATTGTCTGTCAGGTGCTGACATCGTCAGACCGTTTGCGGGAAGAATCTGCTTTTTGGGGATTCGTCTGGCGGATAGCCGATAACACATTACGCACTCATCTGCGCCGCGAAAAGCTCCGAGCACGGATATTGGCTTTTCCCGATGAAGGGAGTGAATGGTCGTTGGGGATTTATGTGCCCTCTCCTGCTGATACATATGCAGAGCAAGAGGTTGTCGGCAATGAGCTCTATCTTCTGCGCCGCGAGTTGGCTACCCTGTCCCGACACAGAAGGGAGGTAACGGTGGCCTATTATGTGGGGCAGAAAAGCTGCGCCACCATTGCGCGAGAGCTCGGTATCAGCGTGGACATGGTAAAATATCACTTGTCGCAAGCCAGAAAACAATTGAAGGAAGGGATGAATATGACAAGAAAATACGGAGAAAAAAGCTATGATCCCGGCGTGTTCCGCTTGGATTTTTGGGGAGATAACAATCATTATGGGCGTGTGTTTGACCGCCGCCTGCCGGGAGCTTTGATGCTGGCGGCCTATGGCGCACCTATGACCGAGGAGGAGTTGTCCATAGAAACAGGCGTACCGGCGGTCTATTTGGAGGATGAATTGGACACTTTGATAGCGGCAGGGTTGATGGCAAAGCAAGGAAGCCGCTATCGCACAAATCTGATCATTGTGACGGATATTTATGAAAAAGAGTTTATCAGGCGTACCGCAGAGGCATATGAAACGCTGGCTTGTGAATTGTATGAAGCCGCGCGCGGATTGCTTCCGAACATCCGAAGCCTGGATTTCTCGGGGCGCGATTACGACGATAACCGCCTCTTGTGGACGATGCTGAATATCGTGTTGTACCGAGGATACGAAATGAGTTGTTTTAAATCTCCCGTGTCAGATCCACCGGCCCTCCCACTGGGCGGAAACGGTTTTTTGTTCGGCTATGATAATAATTATGAAAACCACCATTTCGGCGGCATCGCCGGACATGTGGGAAACAAGGAAGGCACCGCTTGGTTTTCTGCCGTGAATTATCGCGTGGCGATCACCTGCCAAAAATACGATTATTTCCGCTTCCGGGAAAAAGGGCAAATTATGTGTGATGTCATTCTCGGCCAGCCCTCAAAAGAAGACCCCGAGGTGGTCGCCATGCTGATTCGGGATCATATGATCGAGAGCCGAGAGGGTATTCTTGCGCCGCTGTTTCCTGTGTTCACCGAGGAGAGTATTTGGCAACTGGAGGAAATGATGATCCCCCTGAGGGATAAGATCGGCGATTTTATGATTTCCATATCCGACAAAGCCGAGGCCTTGTTGCGTCAGTACGTTCCCCACGATCTGACCGCCACGCTGTGCGGAATCTCGGATATCGCAAAGATCCATCACCGCCTGGACGTCATGGCCTTTGTTGTGGAGACGATGGTCAAAAAGGGATTGCTCACCGTTCCTGAGGAACCTACCAATCTGACGATCTTTGGTGTTAAAGTGTAGGTCACCTCTAAAAGCGTCGAAGTCTAACACTCAAATTCCAAACTTTTGCTAAAAAGGGGCTTGCATTTTCGGCGTGGATATGGTATAATACTTTGGTATTCAACATATCTACCCGTGGCACAGCTGGATAGCGCGTCAGACTCCGACTCTGAAGGTCAGCGGTTCGAATCCGCTCGGGTAGGCCAACAAAAAAAGCACCCACGCGGGGGTGCTTTTTTGTTGGTATGTTTGGGCGGTAAGCAGAAGCCTGCGAAAGCACGCGGATGAAGTGAAAAGGAAGAAGCACGGGGACGTGCTTTTGCTGCGACGGAACGGCACAGCTGGGTTCAGAATCCGCTCGGGTAGGCCAAAAGGAACACCACCTCTTGTGGGTGGTGTCCCTTTTGTTTTGGAATTATTCTTCCTTGCGCTTGCGCAAAATCCATGCGCCTGCAACGGCAGTTGCCACAGTACCTGCGGTCATAGCCACGGAAGAAGCACAGCCACCATTGTTGGGCTCGTCTGTGCCATTGGTGGCGGGCGCGTCCGTTACATTGTCGGAGACGCCTGCGGTGGGAGCTTCGGAGGGCTGATCGCTGGTCGTGGGCTCTTCGGTAGGAGCTTCGTTGGTCTCCTGCTCGGTCTTGCCGGTTGCATTCGCCTCGGTGGAGATGTAGCTGAACTTGAAGCGAGCACCGGGAGCGACGTCACCGGAGATGTAGAAGTCCATGATGTCGCCGGAGAAGTTCTCGTAGTCGCCTTCATCGTGAACATTGTCAGTCCAGGAGAAGTTGATGGTGTAGTCGTTGCCGGACAGACCTAAGTCGGATTTGGCTACCTTCACGGTCATGTATCTGCCGTCTACCTTGTAGGAGCAGTCTGCAACCTTGGTGGATTCGTAACCGTTGCCGGTGAACTTTTCCAGCACAACGGTGTCGGCAGAGGCGGCAGATTTGTTAATCACGTATTCGAAAGTCTCCCAACCCTGGTTTGCCTGATCGGAGTCGATGTAAAGTGTCATCCACAGGTTATCGGTGTAGGGCGTGATGTTGTCGGCGCACTCTACATGGAAATACACGAACTCGTCATCGCGGGCTACCTGAGCACCGATGATATCGTTTCTGCCGGATGTTTCGGTGTAGTGGTAAGTGCCGTAGCCGATGGCATCACGATTCTCCGTGTTGCCGATATAAGCAGCGTAATAGGGCTCCACAGCAGTCCACTGATCCTGCCCTGCATTAAGATCAATGGTTGCATTGATGCTGGGAGTGGGGATGGGGCGAGCGCCCTTATACTGACGGGAGTAGTTGACCAGCTGATAGTAGTAATGATCCTTCAAGGCACCCTTGGTGGGCTCGATATCACGGGAGAATTCGTCGCTGTACTGATCAGGGAACGCATTCTCTACGGCGGCGGGATTGCCCTCGTTTTCGGGCCACTTCTCGTAACGGCCCACGCGGAACTCGTTCCAACCCGTCACGAAGACTACCTGAGGATCTACTTCCAGGGCATAATCCCATTGTTCGGAGAAGTTGTAGCCCCACTTGGAGGCTTCATTACCTTCTACCTCGTAGCGGTTGGGATACTTGGAGGTGTAAGAACGGCCGGCGATATGGTTACCGCTCATGGCGGCCAGAGCTTTATTCTCATAGTCGTGGTTCATAGCAATACCCACGGTGATCTGCTCGACCTTGCCATCCTTCACGTTATCTCTGACACCGGTATAGGTGGCCTGGGGATACATGGAGAGCCAACCCCAGGTGCCAAATTCGGATTTCGTAGGATGATACAGATAATCAGGTTGACCGGCGCGGAAGGTGAAGAAATTGGCGATTTCTTTTTCAATGGGGGATGCGGACGCGTCAAAGGATTCCTTGATGGCCATGAGCATGGGTTTATCTTCCCAATAGAACCACAGATTATTCCACTTGTTGGCACGGAAAACATCCAGATATATGGATTGAAGCTGGACATTGGTGTAATCCTTGTCCCAGAAGGGAAGCATGAAGGATACCTTGGGAGCCATGAGGCCGTCCTCCATGGCGTCGGTCCATTCATCCATCAGGGCAGTATAGGAATCTCTCCAGGTGTGCTCACCATTGGTGTTGTCAGTGAAGATTACGTCTACGCCCGCATTAGCCAAAAGCTCGGCCTGCTTGCGCAGTACCCACGGATCATCACCGCGGTAGAACCCGTAGATGGACTCGTTCCACCAGAAGGTGTGCTTGTCGTTCCAAAGGGGGTTGTCGTAGTCCCGCATGGCATCAGGGTGTTGCTCCAGGGTTTGCTGCAGGTTGACGGGATTATGGGTGGTAAATCCGCCAATGTGCCAGCTCCAGTAAAACATAGCCAGGGTCTTATCATCTCTGGGGTTTCCTACGTCCTTGTTGGTCAGAGAAACACGGCCCAAACCATCGGTGAATACCCAGGTATCGGGCATAACGGGATGGGTATAGATGAGGCTGTCCTCGGGAATGACGTAAGGGGGAGGCGCGGTGTGGTCGCCGGTAACGGTGTCACCGGGCTCGGAGGCCTTCGCGAAGTAACTGTCCTTTTCTTGGTTGCAGATCACCTGCATAACGGGGAACTGGACAAGGGTTGTCCAGGGGAAGCCGTCTTTATAGACGAAGCCTTCGAAGCCTTCGACCTGATTGTAAACGTACATGGCGGGGTTCTTGTTGTAGTTTTCTGCTAAGAAGAGGTACTCGCCGGCGGGAAGCTGGTCGAAGGTAATACCTTGCATGGCGTTATCCACCATGAGGATACGCTGGCTTACCAGAGGCGCGGCCTTGGTGGTCTCGGTATAGTTGTTTTTCCATGCGTATACGTTGATATCCACCTCCATGTCGGTAGCCATGTAAGTAGCCATTTTAAACTGCACGCCTGTAAAGGAGGAAGTCACGTTCAAATGCACACCCAAAGGGCCGTTCATATTGAATACGGCCTCTGCAGACTGGTTGGTATAAGGATATACGGCGTTGCGAAGATCGCCGGAGGATTCGCAGTTGCCGAAGGGCTCTTCGGGAGTGTTAGGGAATCGAATAACCAATTCAGGCTCTCCTCTCTGCTCAATGCCGTCGATATACAAAAATCCTTTGGAATTGACAGGGCTGGTTTTGGTCCATACGCCTGCGTCGTTGCTGACATCCGAAATGTGGAACAGATATTCGCCGGCGGGCTGAGCGGGGAATTCTACCCAGTGGCAATTACTGTCAATCAGGGGATCGAATTTTTGGGTAGCTATGGGTTGGGTAGCCAACGTTTTGTCGAAGCTGCCCTGCCATTTATACATAGACAGAGTGGCGTAAGAGGTTTCCTTTTCCCATGTGGGCATGTGGAAGCCGAAGCCTACGAACTCGCCGTTGATGATGGCGCGATAGGAAAAGGTCTTACCAATGCGGATGGGCTCGCGGTTGCCCGAGCCGTTCTGGATGCTCACATCCTGAGCGGCAGACACAGGAATGATCATGCTGAAAGTGCCGAAAATCATGATCAGGCACAAAAGCATAGCCAAAATACGTTTGATGACGGATATTTTCATCATAAGGTTCTCCTTTCAAGGGGGAATGGGAGTCAGGGGAAGGAAGATGCTACCCTGTTGGATATATTATACAATAATCTTTTGCACTTGTCAATAAAATTGTGCAAAGATGAAGGAGATTTTTTGAATTTGATACAGATAAGGAAAAAACGATTGACTTATCTCGGGATTTGTGGTATACTTTTTCTATACAAAGAAAGGAGGGATGGCATGAAGCTGCTTCTGTATCTATCATACGATGGCTCCGCATTTTGCGGGTACCAAGCCCAGCGGCATGGTAACACGGTTCAGCAAACATTGAACACCGCTACCGAGGCATTGTTCGGTCATCCCTGTGATGTGACGGGCTGTAGCCGTACAGATACCGGTGTTCACGCCCATATGTTCTGTGCCACCGTCACGGGGCAAGGAGGTTCCCCCTTGCATACCACGATCCCCTTGGATAAGATGCCGTCGGTGCTGAATATTCATCTGCCCGACAGTATCGCTGCATATCAGGCACAATGGGTGCCCGATGAATTTCATCCTCGCTATTCTGTCAGCTCCAAGGAATATATCTATCGAATTTACCGCGCGCCGCATCGCTCTCCTTTTGAGCATAAGCGGAGCTGGCATATACCGCAGCCTTTGCCTTTGGATGCCGTGAAAACCATGAACGAGGCGGCTCAAGCCTTTGTGGGGACACGAGATTTTTCGGCGTGTATGGCTTCGGGATCCGAGATCGCGGATAAGGTGCGAACGGTTTCTTCTGCCCGTGTTTGGCAGGAAGGGGAGTATATCCTTTTTGCCGTTCGCGCTGACGGTTTCCTCTATCATATGGTGCGTATTATGATGGGAACCCTTGTGGATGTGGCTTTGAACAAAATTTCTGTCGAAAGTATTCCTGAACGGTTGGATTCTTTGGATCGACGCCGCATGGGGCGTACCGCGCCTGCGGATGGTTTATATCTCCATCGGGTGTATTACGACGACCCCGATATACCGGGATATCAAGGAGGTGCGTGCCATGAGACTTAGACGCCGTGGTATCCAAAATGCCGTATCCCCGCTTTGGAGGAGGATCAAAAAACTTTTCCGAAAATTCTCTCGCTTGCCCGAGGATGGCGCTATCAGCGAAGAGCCTATTGACTTTTCGGCTCCCTCGGTGCCGTATTATACCGGCCTTGCGGAGCGTTTCAATTTGGCACGCATCGTGCTGTATATGGTTCTTTTTGTGTTTGTGGTGGTAACTCTCTTTAGCAGCAGGCATCTTATCACATATGAAAACTTGTATTATCTGGTCAAGGACGTGAGCGCTGCCACCCTCACGGCACAGTCGGAGGCTGACTATCTCAACTATCCCATTTCCGATGCTCACGCGGACTTTGCCCTGTACCGAGGAGGCCTTGTGGTGGCCGGCGGTCAGGAAATCACGGTGATCAGCGGCTCCGGTAAGCAGACGCTTTCAGATAACGTACAGCTGTCTTCTCCCCGCGTGCGCGCCGGAGAACGATATTTTCTCACCTTCAGCCGAGGCGAAAAAGGTTTTTCGGTGTACAATGCTTTTGTCAAATTGAAGGGTATTGGCACAGAGTATCCTGTTTATGACGCTTGCATGGCGCGAGACGGCGCGTTTGCGATCCTGACCCGCTCGACCGAGCTTACGTCTGTTGTCCGTTTCTACAATGAAGATATTCACATGGTGGCAGAGGCAGGACGCACCGGCTATGTGACGGCTATGGATATCAGCACCGATGGCCGCACACTGGGATTGCTGTCTTTGTCGTTGGAGGAAGAAGGCTATGTCACCAAGCTGACATTCCTGTGTCGCACCGATGCCACGGTGACACAAGAGGATGTGATCTTGACAGGCACGACAGCGCTTGCGGCGGGGTTTGTGTCCGAGGATCGCTTGGCGGTGATTTTTGAGGATCGAATCTGCATATACCGAACAGACGGACGTATGCTTTCGGAATCGAGCTTTGCGGACGATCGTCCTGCGCTGGCGGCTATTTCTGAAGACGGTATTGCGATTTTGTGCCGCTCGGGTGGAAAACTTACCGAAACCTCCTTGAAAGCATTTGACAAAAACGGAAATCTGTTGTATAATGTAGCCGTGGATCACGCAGATGGTGCTGAAGCTATCCTGCGAGACGGAGAGGATGTGTATATACAAGCCCGTAGTCAGATCTTACTTGTTGCGGATGAAGGACGTACCCAGATCAATCTTTCTATTCATCGCGATACGTCCGTGCTTTTGTCACAAGGCAACGGCCGAATCCTGGCTTGCGGCCCTGCTTTTGCCCGCCGTATCCATCGTTCCGATTTTACGTGACCCCTAAATTATCATATTACAAAAGGAGAACATTATGAACATCGCATATGATATCTTGCTTATCGCGCTTTTTGGATTCTTGCTTTTCTGGGGCTATTTGAAAGGCTTTATGAAAATGGTGCTCAGCTTTGGACGTTTGGTTCTGTCTGTAGTGATCACCGTGCTGTTCGGCTCGGCTTTCTCGGCTTGGATCGACCAGACCTTTGTCAATCCCAAGGTGTATGAATCCGTTTACGGTGAGCTTTCCAAAATGGCCGAGGGTGCGACTTCCAATGTCAATGATTTTCTGAATGATATTCCTGAGGCGCTCAAGGGCTTTATCAAGGCAGATGATCTGGGCAATTCCTACGAATCGGTGGATGCGTTGGTGACAGATGCCGCTACCGCTATCAGCAGCGCAATTTCCGCTGTTATTGCAACGGTGATCGGTTATCTGTTGCTGTTCGTTATCGCTTTCGCAGTGCTGACCGTCGTGATCTTCTTTATTCGCAAGTTTGCCAAGCTTCCTGTTATCAAGACCGGCGACAAGCTGTTGGGTCTGGCCGTGGGCGCTGTCAGCGGTTTGATTGCCGTATCTTTGGTAGCCGCCATCCTCCACGCGATCATCTTTATTTCGGGCGACATGAGTGTCTATGAGAACTCTACGGTGCTCAAGTTTGTCAATGATATCAATATTTTTGGTTTCATCTTTGATAAGTTGATTGGCTAAATGAAGGGCCATCTCTAAAAGGAATGAAAGGGCATCGCCGATGGCGAGGCCCTTTTCACAAAGTATTTGTATCGCCGCTAAGCGACGGAATGGAGAGTTTATGTCCCGTTTTCCCCAGGATGCCGTGCCCCTTCTTTTGGACTGGTATCATACGCATCGCCGCGACCTTCCATGGCGGCAAACCCGTGATCCATATCATATTCTTGTATCCGAGATCATGCTTCAACAAACACGTGCCGAAACGGTTAAGCCCTACTATGCCCGTTTTCTTCGGGAATTGCCTACGGTAGAGGCCATGGCGAATGCCCCTGAGGATGTCATCCTCAAGTTATGGGAGGGTCTGGGATATTACAGCCGTGTTCGGAATCTGCAAAGGGCAGCATGGGTTGTGATGGAGCAGTATGGCGGCGTGATTCCCGCTGATTTTGATAGGCTCCTCTCTCTCCCCGGTGTGGGCAGATATACTGCGGGGGCGGTAGCCTCCATCGCCTTTGACATCCCCGCGCCTGCCGTGGACGGTAATGTTCTCCGTGTGGCCGCCCGTATCATGGGCGACGACGGAGACGTGCTGACCGATGCGACCAAAAAACGTATGGAATCCGCTATTGCCCCTTGCGTGCCTTCTCCCGGTGCGGGAGACTTCAACCAAAGTCTTATTGAGTTGGGTGCTGTGATATGTTTACCCGGCACTTCTGCCAGGTGTGGCGATTGCCCACTTCAACTACTTTGTAATGCCCAAAGAGAGGGCAGGGTAGCAGATCTGCCTGTGCGTATTCCAAAGGCCAAACGCAAGTTTGAGAATTTGACAGTGTTTCTTCTCCGTGTGATCGATGGGGACAGCATATCCCGCTATATTATCCGCCGCCGTCCCGAAAAGGGGCTTTTGGGTGGGCTATACGAGTTTCCCAATATGCAAGGACACCTGACCGCCGAGGAAGTAATGAAAATACTGACGGCTGAGGGCGTGGCGGTTCACGGTGTGGCACCGCTTGCGGAGGGAAAGCATATCTTTACGCACATCACTTGGCGCATGACAGGCTATCTGTGCGACGTGACGTTGCCTGACACGCTCCCCGAAAACGGATTGTGCGATGGAATCTCTGTCACCGCAGAGGATATGGCAGAGAAGTATTCCATCCCCTCGGCGTTTGCGGCGTATAAAAAATATGTGGTATAAAAAATTCAAGTTTTTGATGTTAAAAATTGTCCCTCGTTCGGCATTTTCCCTTGCCCGGCGGGGGATTTTTGTGTCAAAAAAATTTTTTGAAAAAATTTCGAAAAACCTATTGACAAATGAGCAAACATCGTGTATAATAAAACCGTACCAAAAAGGTGCAGATTAAAAAGGAGCGACACCGACATGAGGATCACACAAGAAGCGGATTACGCACTTCGCATGACCAGCCTGCTGACAAAGTCCGGCGCGATCATGACGGATCATGTCGTACAAAATACATTGTGTGCCCCTGCCATGGCTGAGGCCGTGAAAGTCCCTGTGGGATTTGCCAACAAGATCCTGCGAAAGCTGTCTCTGGCCGGTGTGGTTAAGTCACAACGGGGTATCACAGGAGGGTATTACCTCTTGCTCGACCCTGAGAAATTGACGGTGAAACAAGTCATCGAAACCATCGACGGACCCATCGAGATATCGAAATGCTTGTCGGAAAATTGTGAGTGTCTTAACAATCCCAACAAGGATTGCTGTCGCTTCCACAATATTTTCGGCGCGCTGAATCATATGCTCGTTGAACGTTTGGAACGACTGACCATCGCCATGATGGTGAATGCCGACCTTACCATCTGTGACCTTTTGGAGACGATCAAATAAGTCATTCTTAAATCTAAAAATTTATACATTAACGGAGGAAAACAACATGAAAAAGTGGAGATGCAAAGTTTGCGGTGAAATTATTGAGAGCGAAAATTATCCTGAGCAGTGCCCCAGATGTAAGGTCAAGGGCGAGGATAAGTTTGAAGAAGTCGTTGACGATAAGATGACTTGGGCTGCCGAGCACGTGGTTGGCGTTGCCAAGGGCGCACCCGAGGCTATCATCGAGGGCCTGCGCGCTAACTTTGAGGGCGAGTGCTCTGAGGTCGGTATGTACCTGGCCATGGCTCGCGTTGCCGCAAGAGAGGGTTATCCCGAGATCGCCCTGTACTGGGAGAAGGCTGCCTTTGAGGAAGCTGAGCACGCTGCCAAGTTTGCAGAGCTCTTGGGCGAGTGCCTGACCGATTCCACCAAGAAGAACCTTGAGATGCGTGTGGCCGCAGAGAACGGCGCAACCGCCGGTAAGTTTGAGTTGGCTAAGATGGCCAAGGAGCTGAACCTCGATGCCATCCACGATACCGTTCACGAGATGGCCCGCGACGAGGCTCGTCACGGCAAGGCTTTCGCAGGCCTCTTGGAGAGATACTTCGGCTGATATAGGAGCGCGCTGGGAGAAACCCTTTTGAGAAAAGGGTTTCCCCAGACCCCTTCCAAAACCTTTAATAAAAATGTAGGGGTTGTATGCTCTGTCCGCAACTGACGGGAGCATATGGAATGCTCCCCTACGATCATTCCCCATCCGTAGGGGCGGATTCCATATCCGCCCGCAAATCAAAAACAAAAGGAGACTACACCTATGAAATACGTTTGCCCCTGTGGTTATGAATACGATCCCGCTGTCGGTGATCCCGACAACGGCATTGCCCCTGGTACTGCCTGGGAAGACCTGCCTGAGGATTTCGAATGCCCCGTTTGCGGATTGGGCAAGGACGCATTCGAAAAGGAAGACTGATTCCGAACATTAAGTAAACTCTATCCTGTCAATTTTTTGAAATAGTTTTCATAATTCCTTTCCTAAAAAATAGTTCAAATTTCTTTCATTTTCCTTTCCTGAAACTTAAGAGGCCCGCCGCGAGGCGGGCTTCTTTTGTGTGATCCTTCAAATAAAAAGGGGCTGCGTTCATATCTCAGCCCCGATTTGTTTTATATCAGTATTCTTTTTTTCTGTAAGTTACCGCAAGCAACCCAATGCACGCAAAGGAAATGATCGCGCATTCGGCAGTGATACTTCCGCCGCAACCATGATTTTGATCGTTCGTTTCGGTTTCTTTGAGGGCTTGGGTATCGGCTGCTGTAGGAGCTTCGGTAGGAGCTTCGGTGGGAGCTTCGGTAGGCGCTTCGGTGGGCGCCTCGGTAGGCGCTTCGGTGGGAGCTTCGGTGGGCGCCTCGGTAGGAGCTTCGGTAGGAGCCTCGGTGGGCGCTTCGGTAGGAGCCTCGGTGGGCGCTTCAGTGGGCTCCTCGGTAGGAGCCTCGGTGGGCTCCTCGGTAGGAG
>SVTB01000076.1 GCA_015064015.1 Oscillospiraceae bacterium
CTTAAAATAAATTCATATTGATGAAAGTTTTTAGAGTTCCAAGAACCTTTTTTCAAGCGTTGCTTGCAACGCGAGGTTCATTGGTGGGGTTCAGGGGCAAAGCCCCTGATAAATAACAATTTATCTTTCCAATAAATATAGCAAAGGAGCCTCTCATGTCCATCCCAACTCTTCCTATCAAAGCCCGCGCATCGACTCAAGCCAAGATCAAGGTCGTCTTATTTGGCATCATCGGCTTGTTTCTTGCATTCGCCGCCGTCTATCTCTGGATGACCGACATCACCGTTGGTGGAAGCAATACCCAAGCCACCGAGCCCATGTCTCCCTCCGTCAAACTGCTGATCACCGCAGTGGCAGCACTGGTAGCCTTCGGCTGTTTCCGTATGCTGTGGTTTCTCGTTCCTATGCTGGCGGGCAAGCGCCCTGCCGCTATCATCACCGAGCGCGGCATTGAATCCGCTTATATTGGCATCAATTTATTTGCTTTCACAACATTGGCTAAGGTGAACCTCATTCCTTGGGCCGCATTAAAGCTTGCCCCCCATCCTGCGGGCCAACAAGCCGAAAGCACCTCCGCTGAGGTCTATTTCAGAATCAGAGCTGCCGCCATCAACGATGAGTGCGGGTCTAAAGCTGTGCAAAAAATGCTGAAAAACATGGAGAGCTCCACCCTCTCTATCACCCTCCACATGGCATTGACCGTAGAAGAAGCCGCGCTTGTGCGTTCTCATATGTCCAGATAATACCCTGCGAAAGGAGCCTGTTATGACCATTCATACCCTGCTGGATCATTATCCCGCTCTTGCCGTCTGCCAAGACGACATCGAAGCCGCGCGGGATCTCCTCATCCATACCTATGAGCACGGCGGTCGCCTGCTCTTGTGCGGTAACGGCGGCTCTTGCGCCGATTGCGATCACATCACAGGAGAACTGCTCAAGGGATTTTTGTCGCACCGCCCCTTATCCGAAACGGATTGCATGGCCCTGGCCGACGCTCTGCCCGAGGGAGAGTCCGATCCCGATCTCTACCTGTTGGCAGGCCAGCTTCAAGGGGGCCTTCCCGCCATATCCCTTCCCTCACAAACAGCCCTTGTATCTGCTTTTGCTAACGACGTAGATCCCACTTTGGTCTATGCACAGCTGGTGTGGGCTCAGGGTAAAACAGGAGATCTTTTGCTCTGCCTCTCCACTTCGGGCAACTCCCGCAATGTGGTGCTGGCCGCCAAGGCCGCCCGGGCAAAGGGGATGTTTACTTTGGCACTGACGGGAGAGGTTGATTCCGAGCTGTCCCATCTCTGCGACGTGACGGTGAAAGCCCCCGCCCCCGACACCTACCGCGTGCAGGAATACCACCTTCCCATCTATCACTATCTCTGCGCCGCCGTGGAAAAACATTTTTTCGGTGCAGATACATAAGGAGGCTCCATGGATATCATTCGCGATCTGATTTTAGATGAAGAACGCGCTCTGTACGCGCTTGAAAATACCGAGGTGATGAACTGTACTTTTGACGGTCCCGCCGACGGCGAGTCTGCCCTTAAAGAGAGTCGAAACAATGTTTTGCGGAACTGTCATTTCCGTCTGCGTTACCCCTTGTGGCACGTAGTAGGCGGTCGCATGGAAAACTGCGATATGAACGAAACCTGCCGCGCCGCTTTGTGGTACACCTCGGACATGGTCATTGAAAACTCCATTCTGGGTGGCATTAAGGCTCTCCGCGAGTGCGACCGCATGACCCTTACGGGGTGCGAGATCAACTCTCCCGAATTTGGCTGGCTGTGCCGCGACATCGCCTTGAAAGATTCTTCCCTCACCGCCGAATACGCCTTCTTTGGCACCAAAGGTCTTACCATCGAGGGTCTGCAAATGAAGGGCAAATACTCCTTCCAGTACGTGGAAAACGTAACCATAGAAAATTCCGTGCTGGATACCAAGGATGCCTTTTGGCACAGCAAGGATGTCACCGTGAAAAACAGCACCGTCAAGGGCGAATATCTCGGCTGGTACTCTGAGGGTCTGACCCTCATTGGTTGCCACATCGTCGGTACCCAGCCTCTTTGCTACTGCAAGAACCTGACCCTCGTGGATTGTACCACCGAGGGCTGTGATCTTTCCTTTGAGAACAGCTCGGTGGAGGCCACCGTTAAGGGTCACATACATAGCGTGAAAAGCCCCGCATCCGGTCACATCAGAGCCGACAGCATCGGGGAGATCGTGTACGAAAAAGCCCCCACCGACGGGCAGGGGTGTGTGATTGAGGTGAACTAATATAGCGGGGGAAGCTTCTCAAAAGAAGTTTCCCCCGCACCCCCTTTTAAGAACTTTTATTGAATCAAAATTTCCACCAAACCTTTCCTTCTCTTTCGTTACTTATAGGGTGTACGGTACCGACACCCCAAGGAGAAACCCATGAACACACATGAAAACGAATTATTCACCGCCGAGTTGATGGAGTCCACTTATCTGTGGTGCTACCGCAAGTTAGGCAACACTCACGACGCCGAGGACTTGTCCCAGGAGATCCTTCTTGAGGCCATTCTCTCCTACCGGAAAAAGACGCAGTCAGGAGCACCCCCCGTCGCCTTTTACCCCTGGTATTGGGGACTGGCGCAGAACCGCCTCCTGCTCTTTTTTAGGAGTCGCCAAAAGCAGGCCGTTCTGTTGGGCGAGACGGTAGGCAACCTCCGCAACGGAGAGCCCTACTATTTCGACTTTGCGGATATCGACGAGGCGATCATAGCTGAGGAGGAACGCCGCGCGCTGACCTACCAGCTCTCCCTCTTGTCCCACATCCAGCGGGAATGTGTGGTTATGTACTATCTCCAAAACAGAAGCGTCAAAGAGATTGCTCAAATCTTGAGTATCCCCGAGGGAACGGTCAAGACTCGCCTTTTTGACGCACGAAAGAACGTAAGGAAAGGTATGGAAAACAACATGGAAAACACGAATAACGAAAGCAAAAATAAGCGTCTCTCCTACGCACCCGCCATGCTCGACAAATGCGGCTGCTACAACATCCCCGACCATTGGGGCTTTTTGAGCGACCGCATCGTGGAGCAGATCATCGCCGTCTGCGCCTGCAAGGGCAAAACGCCCCGCGAGATCGCCGAGGCCATCGGCGTGGCCCCCGTATATTTTGAGGATAAGCTGGACTATCTCTTGAAGCACAGATTTATCAAGGAGACCGCCCCCAACACCTATATTGACGATTTCTGCGTGTTCCCCCAGCAGGCGTGGCTGGACTATTGCGTAGATCAGAACCGCGTGCTGATCGAAAAGATGCCCCGCGTGGCAGAGATCGTCAAATCTCTCATCCCCGAAGCAAGAAAGTACATCTTCAATGAAAAGGATTTCACAGACGGCTACCTTCTATGGTTCCTGTACGTCCGCGCCGCATGGGCGATGGACGAGACTATGCTGGCGAATTACAAGGCAACTTGTCCCCACGACGTTCCCGAAAGCAACGGAAAGGATTGGCGGCTGGTGGTGAGGGTGCAGTATCCCGACGAGGAAATGATCATGAAGGGAGCCTATCGAGGTGTCTCCTGGAGCAATCTGCACAATCACTTCAAGACTTCTCGCCGCAACTTTACGATAGCCAATCTCTATGAAGCAGAGCCCTTCAACGACCGTGACCATATCATCACCGAAGCCAACGCCGACCTGTTCATGCGGATCTACGGCGATCCTCACCTGTCCCTCACTGACCACGAAAAGGAGCAGGCCGCCCTTCTGATCAGCAAGGGCTTCCTCGTGTCCCGCGACGGCGGTCTGTACCTCAATATCCCCGTGTTGAACGACCCTGCGGTGGATAAGCTCGACACCCTCTTTGCGGATGCCCTCCGCGAGATCTCCTGCGAGATGGTGGCTGATCTTGTCAAGACCGCCGACGAAAATCTCCTGCCCCACGTCCGCCCCGACCTCATGGAGGAATACGTCAATTACGTCATGCTCCTGACCTTTGATTGCGTCAGCGAGCTGTTCTGGTATGCTTTCAACGAGGGACACGATCTGGAGATTCCCAAGGACTACAGCAGCTCTGCTGCGGGTATTGCTATCTATCTCAAATAAATAGTTTAAGGCCACCGCAAGCTTGCGGTGGCCTCGCTTTTGTTCATTCAATTTCGGGTATCAGTCCTTCAGATCATAGCTATACAGCCCGTAGGCGCTGAGCAGCTTGCCGAAGATATATTTATTACAAGCAGACTCATTCAGCACATACAGGCGACCGTCGATGCAGAGGATACCCTCGGCCATGGGCGGTGCCTTGATCTCGCGAGTGGCAGATGCGCTGTCCATGTAGACCAGCGGCACTTCTACGCCGTTGACGGTAAAAGTTCCTTCTGCGGTCAGCTTTTCTGCGTCATAGAGGTACAGCATGGAGGAATTGATGCTCCACGATGTAGAGAGCGCGACCTCTCCCGTATCTGTAACACAGAAGCCCTGCACGCGGTCGGGGGTGGAAATGGCGGCCACGGGAGTGGGATCAATACCCAAAGGCTGGGTAGCATCTAAACGGAACACTGTCACCAAAGAAGTATTTTTATCGCCTGCGGGAGTGGTGATTCTTTGCTCCTCGGGGGTCTCGTAGCTACCGGGCTCATAGAAAGTACCCGCCAAAATGTAGTCACCGTAAATATAGCACCAAGCGGGATCCAAGAAGGTGGCTACCTCACCGATTTGCACAAGCTCTTCTTTACCCGAGAGCAGATCGTCCAAATGGTACACAAGAAGTCCTTCTCCACCTGTAACATACAAGAATTTGTCAAAATGAGAAACGCCGCCGGTATGGCCCGTGTGGTCGGATCCGTCTGCTTCCTTCATGGCGGCATAGGTGGCTTTACCATCCTTGTCGATGAGGTACACACGGGAAGCGGTATCGTCAGACATATAGCCACACATCAGGAAAGCTTCCTTTTCCGCGATATAATCAAATCCTTGGGGAACACAGTTGTCGTTCAGTCCGGGAATGGTAAATTCACGGTCTGCCTTCGAATAGAAACTGCCGTAAATGATGCGCTCGCCCAAACGAATAAGTCCAAGCAGCAAGATGATGGCGCCCAGCACAATAGCCACGATTTTCAAAATCCTTTTTAAGATCCACTTTGTCATGTCAAACCTCCGTTATTTACACAATTCTTCACAGGGATGATCTAGGGCTGTTCATAGCATAACATAAAATTGATTTTTTGTCAACCGAAAACCAACAAAAAAGCACAGGGAGGTTTTGGACTTTCCTGTGCTTTTGTTGTAAGCTGATTACGCGTCTACCAAGGCCATGAGTTGGGACAGGACGGGCTCAAATTTCACCCCATACCAATGGGTAGGATCATCCTGCGTATTTTCCATGCAGGCCAACGTATACTTGGCGGCAATAGCGGCAGACTCATAGGCCGTCTTGCCTTTCATATACGCGCCTACGAAGGCAGACGCATACACATCTCCCGTACCATGGCAGCTCTTTGGCAAACGGCGGTGAGCATAATACTGCTCTTCCCCGTCTGCATATACCGAAATACCGGTATGCGCTTCGTCATAGCCCACACCCGTGAGCACCACGGTTCCTTTGTTACCCATGAGGGCGTAAAGTTTTTTCAGAAGAGATAGAATATAATCGTGGTCATAGGTTTCGCGATAATCTGTATCAGTCAGATAGCAGGCCTCGGTGATATTGGGCAAGAGGATATCCGCATCGGCGCAAAGCACCTTCATGGCATCCGCATAAGCCGCATCGAACGCGGGATACAGCTTTCCGTTATCTCCCATAGCAGGATCTACTATATTGACGCAACCCGCAGCGGCATTTGCCTTGAAAATATGCTTTACATCATAAATCTGACGGATGCTGCCCAGATATCCCGTGTAAATGGCATCAAAGCACATACCGGATTTCTCCCAGTGGGCCGAAATGGCGGGAAGATCGTCCGACAAATCCCGCACTGTGAAATCCGTAAAGCCCGCAGTATGGGTGGAAAGCACCGCAGAGGGTAATATGCAGGTCTCGTGCCCGCAAGCCGACAGAATCGGCAATGCCACGGTCAGGGAGCATTGACCGAGACAGGAGATATCCTGGATGGTTAAAATTCTTTTGTAGGACATAAGATGACCCTCTTTCTTGATTTATTGAATACCCAACGCGCCGCAGAGCACCTCCAATGTCTGGTCGATGCTGCGCCGTCTGTAGCTTTTTTTCGTTCCTTCGGTGACATCCATTCCGGGAAGAGATGCTTCCTCAATGGTAACATGGGCATATGCTTCGTACAAAGCGCAACGCTCGTCATAAAGGCGGCGCAACGTATAGCCCTCCGGCATGACCACACCGCGGTGAGAAAAATTCCCCAAACGGCGGCGCACGGTAGCGTAGGAGAGCTTGAGATACACCACCGTACCGATTTCCCGAAAATGCGCCATCGCACGGGGGCTATATACAGCACTACCTCCTGTGGCAATAACCCAACGGCTGTTAGCGTCTCCCAGCCTTAAGTTGACCTTTTCCTCGATGTCAATAAAGCCTGCCATACCTCGCTCGTTGATGATATCCTGCAACAGCTTTCCTTCAGCCTCTTGAATATACAAATCCGAATCCACAAAACGGTATCCCATCCTTTTAGCCAAAAGCACACCTACGGTGCTTTTTCCGCAAGCAGGCATACCAATGAGAATGATGGGCATTTTCTGATGATTTGTATCTCCCACAGTAGTCACCTCCGAAAAATCATTCTACGTATCATTATATGTAATTTTGGTATGATGTAAATATCCATTTTTGTATTTCTTTTTAATACCAGATATCCTGCATCACCTTATTGACAAACCGAGCATTTTAAGATATAATTATATTGTAAATTAACCGCATTTGCGTTTCAAGAGATCATACAAAGTGAAAGGAATCAATATTACCATGAAAAAGACCAAAATCATCGGCCCCGGCAGCAGCAACGTAGACCTCACAGGCTTCGCTCCCAAGCTCCCCACAGCAGGTGAGACCGTCATGGGCACCCGTCTCAGCATCGGCCCCGGCGGCAAGGGCTCCAACCAAATGACCGCCGCCGCAAGAGCGGGCGGTGACGTATATTTTATTACCCGTTTGGGTCAGGACACCTTCGGCAAGGTGCTGGAGGCGCATTTCGAGCGTGAGGGCTTCCGCAAAGATCATATCCTGATCTCTGACACCGTGGATACTGCCTGCGCCCTCATTGAGATCGACGAGGCCGATGCTCAGAACCGCATCATGGTTATTCCCGCCGCCAACAGCCACGTGGGCCGTGGTGAGGTGCTGTCTGCCGAAGCAGATTTTGCTACCTGTGATGTTGTGTTGACCCAGTTGGAAATCAACATGACGGGTGTCATGGCCGCCGCCGAGCTGGCAAAAAAATATAACAAACCCTTCATCCTGAACCCTGCCCCTGCCCTGCCCCTACCCGAGGATATCTGGACCTTTGTGGATTGGTTCACTCCCAACGAAACCGAGGTCACCCTTTACACCGGCGTTGAGGTCAATTCCGACGAGGATGCCCGCAAGGCCGCCCGTGTGCTTCTCGACAGAGGCGTTGGGAACGTGGTTATCACCCTGGGCAAGCGCGGCGCATACTGGACAAACGGCAAGGACGAAGCCATCGTTCCCGGTTATCCCGTCAAGGCCGTAGAGACCACCGGTGCAGGCGACACCTTCAACGGCGCATTCGCCGTGGCTTTGGGTGAGGGCAAGTCTCCTGTAGACGCTTTAGCCTTTGCCAACGCCGCCGCCGCCATTTCAGTGACGAGACACGGCGCGGCCGAGTCGGCGCCCTTGCGTGATGAGATAATGGAGATGATGAAATAATATCTTCCACTCCCTTCCAGATGATATTCTCAAGAAAGGAGCCCCATGAAAAACATCATCAAAGAAGCAGACTTTCGCCGCGACTTGAAAGCTAACCCTGCCGTGGGGTATCTTTTCTTCGGCGAAGAAGACTACCTCAAATCCAATGCCCTCCGTTTGGCGCGCAAGACCCTCAGTGGGGAGGACGAAGGCTTGGCTTATTTCAACGACATTCGCCTCGGCGGTGCGGATTTCACCCCCGATCAGCTTTTAGATGCCATGGCGACACCCCCTATGGGGAGTGATCGCAAAGTGATCACCGTCACGGGTATCAACTTCAACACCATGCGTACAGGCGATCTTGAGCATTTGCTGGAGGCCTTGTCAGAGCTGGGAAATTATCCCTTCAACGTGGTGATCGTTTCCACCGATTCTGATTGCCTTGACCCCGGCACTCTCCCCAAACGTCCTTCTAAGCTGCTCACTGAGCTGGGGGAATATCTGATTCCCGTCAACTTTGAAAAAAACACCCCCGCCAAGCTGGCCGGTTGGGTACAAAAACATTATCTGCATCATGGTGTCGATGCTTCTCCCGAGCTTTGTCACTTCACCGTGGCCTACTGTGGGCGTGATATGTACATCCTTGCAAGTGAGATTCAAAAGGTAGCCTTCTATGTTTTGTCTCACGGGCGGAATGTCGCCACCGAGGAGGATATCAAAATTGCCGCCATTCCCGCCGTGGAATACGATGCCTTTGCCTTCACCAATGCCATCACCGAGCGGCGGCGCGGCGATGCGCTGGACATTTTGGCAGATCTCAAATTCCGCCGCGTTGAGCCTCTGTTCATTCTATCCGAGGTTTCCCGCGTGGTATGCGATCTGGCCATGGTGGGCTCTTTAGGCGAAAGCGGAAAAACCGCCGCCGAAATTTCGATAGCCCTCAAAATGCACGAATACCGTGTGGGGCTGTATCTCCGCCAAGCAAGCAAGGTTCCTCCTGAGCGGTTGCGTGCCGCCGTTCTTGCCTGCCGCGAAGCCGATGCCGCCATGAAAGGGGCTTTGGGAAGCGCGGGCGGATACGGCGTGATTGAAAAATTGATTTGTTCGTTATAAAAAAAGGATTGCTGTTGACGTGTAACCGTCAACAGCAATCCTTTTTTGTGGGAACCATTTATCGCAACACACCCCTTAGAGCACAAGCAGGATGTAATGCTCCCCCTCATCTCCTACCATAGGCAGCGAACAACAAATTCCTTCCCCGCGTATACTGTTCAAAAACACATAAGAGGTGCAACATGAACAGACATCAAGCATACCCAAACCTCTCAGGACTTCTGACTCGCCGCCCCCACGCCATCGCCAATATCACAGGGAGTAACCGCTATCCCGATATTCAAGGACAGGTGCGCTTTTATCAGACGGCGTACGGCGTTCTCGTTGTCACGGAGCTGATGGGCTTGCCCGCCGTCAACGATCCCTGTGCCGCCCCCATCTATGCCCTGCACATCCACGAGGGGAATTCATGCACAGGAAACACGACCGACCCCTTCGCGAATGTGGGCAACCATTATAACCCCGATTTCTGTCCCCATCCCTACCATGCAGGTGACCTGCCGCCTGTCTGGAACGCCGACGGTTATGTCTTCTCGGCTTGCCTCACCCATCGTTTTACGGTAGACGAGATCGTTGGCAAAACAGTCATCCTCCATGCAGGATTGGACGATTTCACGTCTCAGCCGGCGGGGAACGCGGGGATAAAGATGGCCTGCGGCGAGATCAGGCGAAGATAACAAAAAAGGGGCGGCTCAGCCGCCCCTTAATTCCTGTTATACTCCAAAATTTCCAATTCACGTGCATCCGCCAGCCTAAAAAAAGCATCACCGATCCAAACCCCGCTATACCCATCATACTGGACTTCGGCAAAAGAAAAGGTGCCGTTCATGATATGTGACATATAATCCTCATAGCCTAGAGCCTCGGGGCAATCAAGGGTGATAAACCCTTCGTAGAAATGATACTCTCCCATAAATATCTCTTGGATATCCCATCCGTCTGTCGGCAAATAACCGTCGCCTTGCACCGTAATCTTCACGGTATAGTCGGGTTTAAAATCCAAAATCACGACGATGCCTTGTTTGGAAACGGAATAAACCACATCCAGACTTTCCCCGGAGGGGTTGTCCTCGGTGTCTATATATTCTCGACACTCACCCGTAATAGCATCTACCAATAATTCCTTATGCGGAACAACAGACTTCGGTGGCAAACTGTAGTAAATATCAGGTACGTGGTTACGATATCCTTCCATCTGCCAACAAATACGATAGCTCCGTGTATCGCTGTTCGGCTTTTCTAATATAACGATTCTGTGTACGATTTGTGTTCCGGCAGTCCCCTCGCTCATTCCGCTTTCAATTCCCCAATGATTTGAAGCAAGCTCGTAGGCTTTTTCTGAAGATATCGGATACTCACACGAAATATCAAGCGGAGAGAAGATCTCTGCTTTTCTGGATTGATGGTAATCCGAAAATTCTTCACTCGTGATCTGCTTGCCATCTACATAAAATTCAAGGTCTTCATAAAAATTATGAGGGCGGCTATGCTTTATTCTATATATTTCTTTGATACTGAATGTTGATCCGTTAAAGGCAATTTGATTTAATCCGCGAGACCAATTTTCAGATTCGTAAGAATCGCTCCAATAAAAAGAGCCGTCGGTATTTAAATTATAAAAATTACGATTATCAAAGCAATAGCTGTACACCTTGCCGTTATAGTAATGTAACACGATATGATCTTTTGTTTCCGATTGAATCACGTATTCGTTGATCCCGTCCCCATCCATATCCAAGATCGCTTTGCTAAGGATTTCACATTCGCCCAATCGCAAATGATCACTCGGGAAACGACAGTCTTCTAATTTGACCTCACCTAAGTGCTCATCAAAAACGCATATTTCTCCTTTGATAGCCGCCTCGTACATTTTCATTGCTTTCTCTGCCTCGGTCTCGTTCCCCGGCCACTCGGTCACAACATCCTCCGACCCTACTTCTTCGGTCACGATCTCCAGTCTCCCCGTGGTTTCCTCCCCGTCAAGGATATAAAGATCCTGCCAGAACAGCCGCATCCGCTCCCAGCCGTCGGTGTAGCGGTTGTCCTCGGTGTAGAAGGCGAGGTCGCCCAAGGCTTCGTCCATATACAGATAGGTGTAGGAGGACTCCGAGAACAGCTCACGAACGAAAGCACTCCACTCGGCGGTGTCTTTGGCGTTGGGAGATTTCCAAACGTAGGTCATGCTTTCCTCTATGGTAGGAATATGACGTCCCATGAAGTTGTAGGTACCGGGCTCCAATTCAGGCTTCCACCAAAAAGCATCCACCATCATGAGTGTTTGCGTTCCCTGCTCTGTCGCGCGGTAAACGATAAAGAAACCGCAGATCCAT
>SVTB01000077.1 GCA_015064015.1 Oscillospiraceae bacterium
GGTACCCATAACGATGTACTGACATATGCCGACATTCGGAATTCTGAAGTCAGAACTGCCATCGCGGAGGCAGAGGAAGGCTTTACCACGGGACGTGTGCTTCACCTGAAGGGCCAACCCGGTGAATTTACGGGCCTAACAAGCAAGAGTTACTTTACCGCAGGCCGTACTTACCACCTGACGCTCTATGCCTACGTCAATGATCCCGTGCCTGAGGGCACCATGATATATCTTTTGGCTATGGATAGTACCCAAGGCAACCGTGTGCTGGCTCAAGGTCTATTTGATAAGGAAGGTGTCTATCGCTTGGATATGGACTGGACCGTAGGCAACACAGGCGAGTATGCCCTGACACTCTACAGTACCACGAACAATTTCCGTAAAATGGAAGTCTATTTGGGTGACTTCACCATCTCCATTCCTCCTTCCATCAAGCCCAATGGCTTTATTTCCCGTAATGACTACAAGACCCTGACCTCTGATGAGGCTGCGGAGGGTCACACCTTTGACTTTACCGAGGGCAACCTGCTGAAGACAGGACATGATGCCTATACCACTATGGATTACATCCCCGCTGGTGCGAAGGAAGCCTTGCGTGCTGCCGGTTTCGGAAATACTCTCTACTTTGCTGAGGAAAACTTTGAACTGAGTACGGCAAACCTGCTCAAGGAGAACAAACGCTACGTTGTGACCTTAGATGTTTACGATTGCATCGGCAATTTGGCCACCTCGGGTACTCGCGGAGCTTTCGTTTTGCTTAAAATGACGGGCGGCCAGCAGAATAGCGCCGAGGTCAGCTATAAGGTTACCGTGGATCCTAACGACAGCCGCCATCTGACCCTGACCTTTGAAGTGGGTATGCCCGGTCCCGGCACCGATGCCTTCCTCTTCTATGAACTGATGCCTTGTGAGTATTATGTAAACTCCATTACCATTCAGGGTAAATAATCTCCGCTTGCAGAAAATATTGCATGGCCGAATATTGAAAGGACATTCTCATGAATCGCATCAAAGCTCTCATCGCGTTTACCATAGCCCTTTTGACCTTGATTTACATGATGGCCATGGCCATTCCCACCGTGATGGCTGAAAGCAAGGCCGGCTCTGATGATGCAGGCCTTCCTACCCCTCTTTTGATCACCGAGGTGTGCTATAATCCTACGTTTATCACCCACGACAAGGAGGATTTGATTTCTGCTACCGCCGATGTATTGGAGTTTGTGGAGATCTATAATCCCACTTCCGAGACGGTCTCCCTGAAAAATGCTGTGATTCGTTACAGCAACACGGGCTACGACGGCAAATTCAAGGAGAATACCCTCGCGGCTGTCAGTACTTCGGAAATGACGATTGCCTCTCGTGAGACGGCGATCATCTGCATCTACGGCAGTGACGCGGCCATCTTCGGTTTGACCTATGATACCGATGAGGGCATCCAAGAAATTTTTGAGCTCTTTGGGCAAATCAATGTTAACCTTTCGGATAGCCTCAGCATTGAGGAGTTTATCATTGCTCCAAAGACAAAGAGCGGCATTGCCGAAAAGGTTGCTGAGACCGCATTCAATTTGGACAACGAGAGTCAGGATGCTGTCATTCGCCTCGTTTCGGGCGAGACTTTGCTCTGTGAAACTCATTACAATGCCGCCCTTTGGAACAGAAATATCTGCTCCGTCAACATGATATTTGATTCCGCAGTGGATCCGGAGCATCCCAACGCTACCGTTCCTTTCAACGAGACGTATCCTACACCTGGCTATCTGTATGAAAACCAATATCCCAATGCCGTGTTAAGCGTGGAAAAGGCTACCGAAAACCTTTTGGTGTTTGAATATAACATCTGCGCTTCGGAAAGCTCTCAGAAAAACGCCGACGGCTCGGCTGTGTCCATCGGTCAGCGCATGGATAAGTTGGAGAGTATGATCGCACAGTATCAGCCCGACGTGATCAGTCTTCCCGAATTCAACAATCTTTGGCTGCCTGAAATGAAGGAATATTTGGCCGCCGAAGGTTGTGTCTATACCGCTTTTGGTGCCTCCTCCCAAGGCAAGGAATTTGGGAAGAAGGATACCAACTATAAGTGGGATTTGGTCAACTTGATTATGTATAACCACAATAAGTATGATCTCTTGGATAGTGGCTATTTTTGGTGCTCCAGATGGCCTGACCGACGCAATAGTAAGATTTGGGAGGATGGCACCGACGGTGATCTGGCCCGCTGCATCAACTGGGTGATTCTCCGCGACAAAGAAACGCAGGCAGAGTTTATGTTTGTCAGCGCGCATATTGATGCCAAGATTCCACTGGCTCGTACCTATTCCACGGATTTGATTACCAAGAAGGCCACAGAGCTGGCGAAGGGCCGCCCCGTTATCATGGCGGGTGACTGGAATTGCCACGAAAGCACTGAGGCCTATTGGAATCTCCATAAGAACGGATATGCCGATGCGCGCTATCGCACGGATTCCGTGGCGAATATGAGTATCTATTCCACTATGAACAAGTGGGGTGAGAGCACCGACCTCCAGACCCGTCCCGCCATTGACCATTGTATCATTTCCAAGGACAGCGTCATGGTCAACAGCGCTCACAGAGATATGGGTGAAATTGCGGCGGGCATTTACGCTTCTGATCATAATGCCACGGTATTTGATTTGTCTTTTGTAAACATCAACGCAGTGGATGAAACCTTGCCTTCTGAGACCGATGCTCCCACCGTGTCTACTACCGCCTCCCCTGAAACCAATGTGTCCAAAGAGTCGGAGACGGGAGAGACACCTGTCACTGATACCGAGATGAAGGATACCCCAGCGGGAGGCTGTGCCGCTTTCACGGGTGTATCCGTTTGGGTGATGGCCGCGTCCGCGTCCATCGCGCTGACGAAAAAGAAAAAACGAACAACCATTTAAAACCTGAAAGGAGGCGAGGAAATGCCTGTCGTTGTATGGCTTGAAAATATATTGACAAATACGCCTCGCCTTCCCACAGCCCCGAAGCCTTTTGGGGCGTTCCATCTGACAGCCCTTGTGATTATCCTGGGGCTGTTCTTCCTTATGATCCTTTTCCACCGCCGTATTTCCGCGTCTGCATCCGGTTTGAATAGAGTCCTTACTGTATTTGCCTTTGGCCTCTTATTGTTAGAGATTGGCAAACAACTTTTGTATAGCTATGATCCCGTTGCAGGCTGGCATTATGCCTGGGATAGATTTCCGTTCCAGTTTTGCTCTGTTCCCATTTATTTATCATTGACAGCTTCATTTTTGCCACAAGGAAAGGTCAAGCAGGGAATTTTGTGCTTTTTGGCAACTTATTCCCCTGTGGCAGGGGCATCGGTGCTGTTTTATCCCGCACGGTTCGTTTTTTCGGAGATCCTGTTTTTAAACATCCATACCGTGATCTGGCATGGAGCTATGCTCTTATTTGGGCTGTATCTGTGGTTGTCGGGAACGGTCAAATCCGAGTGGAAGACCGCGGGATATGCGGCGGCAATATATCTTCCCCTTCCCATTTTTGCGCTGATTCTCAATGAAATTTCTTATGCTACAGGCTTTGCTGAAGGGTACGCTTTCAATATGTTTTATATTGGACGATTAGGTCAATGCACCATTCCTGTGCTGAATATTATTCAGAAAACCTGTCCGTACCCCGTGTTTTTTGTCTCTTACCTGTTGTTGTTGGGTTCCGGAGGTGTATTGGTTACGGCGGTAATGATAGGAATTCGGCGCTTGTGGAAGGGAAGACATTCAAATTTTTCATGAAGAAACGAAAGGAATCCAATCATGATCATATCCACCATTCCTAAACTTCGCGACCCGTTTATCGTTGTTAAGGATAGTGTCTACTATGCCCATGGCACCGGTTGGCATTGTTATCGGAACACCTCCGGCGCTCTCACGGGGGATTGGGAGGATCTGGGGCAGGTGGTACCCACCCCCTCAGATGATACGGGCCATCAGCATTGGGCCGCCGAGGTGCATTTTTATAAGGGAGCTTACTATATGCTCACCACCTATTGCTCCACGAAAAATAACCACCGGGGATGTACAATTTTCAAGGCTGATCAACCCGAAGGGCCGTTTGTTTTTCATTCTGACGGACACGTGACCCCTTCGGACTGGGATTGCATCGACGGTACCCTGTATATCGACAAGGAAGGGAAGCCTTGGATGGTTTTCGTTCACGAATGGACGTGTATGCCCGATCACGTGGGTACTTTCGCGGCGGCGCGGCTATCGGAGGATTTGACCCAACTGATCTCTGAGCCTATCGAGCTGTTCCGTGCGGATGATCCTGCATGGGCCAGAGCGGGCGTGACCGACGGATGTTTCATGTACACTACGGCCGATGGGCAGCTTCTTATGCTTTGGTCGAATTTTGCGGAGGACGGTTACTGTGTGGCGATTGCCCGTAGTGACAACGGGCGCCTGGACGGCAACTGGAGCCATGACGAAACCCTGCTTTTCTCCAAGACCCTATCGGGAGAATATGACGGCGGTCACGGAATGTTGTTTACCGATGTGGACGGGCAGATGTATTTGTCCATTCACTCCCCACAGACCCTTGAGGGGGCGGATCGCTTAGAATCTCCCGTGTTTGTGCCTGTGAGAGAGCAGGACGGAACGCTGGTGTGGGATAGATAAGTCTATAAGAATAGGTACCTTTAAAAATTCTCTCACTAACGAATCAGCGGCACTTTCATTAACACTTCTTCCCAAAATTTCTTTGTGTAGCTCCTGCTACACGCGCGAATTTTTGTTCGAATTGCCTAACAAATTGCTCGTTGCTCGTTTAGCGATAGAGTTTTCAGAGGTTCCTAATACATAATCAATAATGCGGAGAAATATATGAAATACAGAAAGCTTGGAAATACAAATCTTTTAGTTAGCGAGATCGCGTTGGGCGGCGAATGGCTGGAGCGTAAAAGCTACGAGCAGGTGAAAGCCGTGGTGGATGCCTGCCGCACCGTGGGCATCAATACCATTGACTGCTTTATGTCGGAGCCAAACGTCCGCTCCAACTTGGGCAACGCTATTAAGGGAGAGCGTGAAAAATGGATCATCCAGGGGCACGTAGGTTCGGCATGGCACAATGGCCAATATGTCCGTACCCGCAAGACCGAGGAAGCCAAAGTAGCTTTTCAAGACCTTCTTGACCGTTTCCATACTGACTACGTGGATTTGGGCATGATCCATTTCGTGGATCGTCTCGACGACTGGCAGGACGTGCTGAACGGAGGCCTCATGGACTACATGATTGAGCTGAAACAGAGCGGTGCTGTCCGTCACATCGGCCTCTCCACCCATAACGTGGATATCGCCCGCGCGGCGGTGGAGCACGGTGTAGTGGAGGCGCTTTTGTTCAGCGTTAACCCGGGCTACGACCTGCTTCCTTCTTCCGAAAATGTGGGTCAGCCCGATGAAAACGCCCCTGTCCTGCGCGGCATGGATGAAAAGCGTGCCGACCTATACCGCCTCTGCGAGGAGCGAGGTGTGGGCATCACCGTCATGAAGTGCTTTGGCGGCGGCCGCCTCTTGGACGAAAAACGCTCCCCCTTCGGTGTGGCACTGACCCCCGTCCAGTGCATCCATTATTGCCTCACTCGCCCCGCCGTGGCTACGGTCATGATCGGCTTTGACAATCCTGCAGAGGTGCCTGCATCGGTAGCTTATGAGACTGCCACCGATGCCGAAAAGGATTATGCTGCCGTCCTTGCCAAGTCTCCCCGTGAGACCTATTACGGCCAATGCACCTATTGCGGCCATTGTAAGCCCTGCCCCGTGAATATTGATATCGCTATGGTGAATAAGCTATATGACTTGGCCACGGCTCACGAAGGAGAAGTCCCCGCTACCGTCCGTGAGCATTATCACGCCCTGGAGATCAAGGCCTCGGCCTGTCTCAGTTGCGGCAAATGCGAGACTCGCTGCCCCTTCCACGTTCGCGTGGTGGAGCGGATGGGGAAAACGGCAGAGCTTTTGGGGTGAGCAGGCGAGAGGGATGATGCAAAACATCCCCTTCCGCACGCTGGATAAAAGTTCATAGACGCATTTCGTATCTCGTATTCACAGAAAGGAGTCCCCATGAACAAAGCAGCCAAATACCTCTCCCCCATCACCTTTGCCCTCTCCTGCCTCCTCAGCTATGGACTTGTGGCTTTTTTGTTTACCCGTGTCGCAGATCTGGGCGGTGCGATCCTTGCTACGGTGATCTACGGTGCCATGATTCTTACCGTTTTTCTACTCGCCGTCCCTGTGTTTTGCTTCCTTTATGGATTAAAGATCCTACGCCACGAAAAAAAGAAGCCCCCGCTTGTCCTCTATAACGCCCTCGTCCTCGCCCTCAGCTATTTTTTGCCCTTTTGTATGGAGGACGAGACTTACCTCTACAGCCTGCTTCTTTTCCTGTGGGCAGGCTTGTGGAGCGGAGTTCCTCTGCTGTTTCAAAAAAGAAAATAACGTATAAAAGGAGCCTACCATGAAAAAAATTATCTTACTCGGCGATTCCATCCGTCTCATGGGTTACGGCGCGTCCGTGGCTGAGACCCTGACCACCCAATACGGCTGCGAGGTTTGGCAGCCCGACGACAACTGTCGCTTCGCTTCCTATACCTTCCGTATGTGCTTCGATTACAAGGCGCAGATGGCGGGGGCTGACGTGATCCATTGGAACAACGGTCTTTGGGATCTCTGTGATCTTTTCGGTGACGGTGCTTTCACCCCCATAGAGGACTACGTCCGCACTATGGTGCGCATCGCCCGCATCCTCAAAACCTACGCCCCCACGGTCATTTTTGCCACCTCTACAGTCCCCTCACCCAAAATGTGGGGACATGACGCGGAACGCATCAAGGCCTATAACACCGCCGTCACGAAGGCCCTTACCGACGAGGGCGTACTGATCAATGACCTATTCACACCTGTTTATGAGGATGTGGACGGCATGATCTGCGACGACCTCATCCATCTGTCCGACAAGGGCATCGAGGTGTGCGCCGCCCGCGTGGTAGAGGCCATCACGAAGCATTTGTGAGGTTTTCATGAGGAGGTTTGACAGGGGTGTGATCTGCTTTGAGGAATCATGTTTCCACTGCCTAAAAAAATTGCAATGACGTTACCTTTCGGGGAAAACGTGCAATAATAAATATGCGCTATAAAAAACCCCCTATGGTAGATTTAATTCTAATCTACCATAGGAGGGTATTTTTTTTCTTTGGATCAATGGAACGAGATATAAGGGTCCATGGCGATTCTGTTGGCACCGACGTATATTGCCTTGAAGGCTTCTGCCTCTTCGAGGGTGATTTCGGCATAGTATCCATCGATGCAGGCGTAGGCCTTACCCTCGGTGTCGTAGCCGACCCACAGCAGGCAAACATCAAAACGGCGATCGTTATAATACTGAATGCTGAATCTGCGGTAAATGCGGGTGATGGACGTGATTTCCTTTTCACCTTCTATGAAATTTAGTCCTGCGATAAAGTCCTGAAGTGGCTGTATCTCTACGTGTTTCCACAAGCTGAAACGCACATCCCCGCCTGCCGCGTTGGTCATAGCGTAGAAATGCTGACTCTGATTGGGCGTTGCGATCCATGCACATGATTTCATGTATTCATCATAACTCATGCCTGTGGCAATGATACAAGCCTCATTCATAGCCGAAGCTATGACGGTGGTGTCTCGATAAACGTTCAAAACACAATTTTTGATGACGGGATCCAGCACGTTTCGGAACAAGGCCTTCATCTCCGCAAGCTGTTCCTCGGTGTAGCTGACATTGAAGAAAGCAAAAGCGGCTTTGGCATGGTCTCGGGAGAAGCCGTCCAATCGTTTTTCTTCGTTGTAGCCGTATTTGGTAGAAAGCTCAAACTTGTTAAAATCATAAGTGCCTTGAGACAGGGCGTGTAGGGATGCGCCTTCAAATTCGCTAATGCTGATATCTCCCAGCATATCGCTCAAAAGATCGGTAGGCACCTCGGCGTTGTTGCCCCAGACGTCCAGATATTCGATCAGCTGCTCGGCCAGTTCCATATTTCCCTGTTGCCACGTGCCGGTGCTTTCTTTTCCAAAAAGATATTTCCTTTCAGTGGTATGGATCCATCTTTGAACATACAGCAATCTTAAAAGTGTGGTGGCGTTCTGGCGCTTGTGGAAATTGAGCTTTTGGCCGTTGATCGTATAGCAATTCAGGATCGCATCGTAATCCGAGGCACTGGCAGGCTCTTTTTTATATGCCTCTCTGTCAAAAACCACGATGCCCTCCTTGCAGTAGGTCATGAGCAAACGCTCACCGGTTTCATTGAGCAACAAACCGTAGGTGATAGCGCCCGAAGCAGAAGCCTCGGCAGCTTGGGTCACAAAGCTATCAGAGAGGCGGATGCTTCCGCTTTCGGCCTTGCATACGTCGATGCAAAGGATGTGATCCGCACCCTCAAAATAGAGGTACATAAAGCGGCCGTCCTTAGAGTGGGCAGTGACTGTGGGAGTACCTTCCCAAAGGGGCAGGGTCTCGCCCGTCAATATATCCACACGGATATTGTCATCCATGACGTATCGGTTGAGGATATCAAAGTCGTCCTCCACCTCCGTGGGCAGCAGGGTGAATGTCTCTCCTTCCAGCTTGTAGAAGGTATATCCATGAGCTTCTTTCATGACGGCATAGGCATCTCCTGCGGCAGACAGGCTCACCCGGGCGAAAGCATCTGATTCTACCGTGTAAAGGATGCGTTGATCCATACGATAAAAACACCAATGTCCTCGGGGGGTCTGATAATAGATCACATTCCCGTACACCTGCGCGGCGTTAGCGGGAAGCTTGATGCTCTGTCCACCGCCAACAGGGAAAAGCACGTGACCCTTGCTTGAAGGAACGTCAAACACGATCACACAATCGTGAGTGTAGTTCGGAGCCATGCCGTGATCGTTTTTTCTGCGGGAAGAGCCGAATATATAGGGCAGGGTGACCACGACGGTTTGGTAATCATCCAAAACTATGACACGCTTGGCCAAATGCATGGCAAGGTGCTCGGTTTGATAGCCGCTATCCTTATCGCCCGTGAGCTGTATGTCGATGCGCTGTGTCGTACCCGTCGTTAGATCTATGAAATAGCTACCGTAGGGAATGCCCGTGAGGGGAGATACGAGGGTGTAAAGACATTTGTCGGGGTTGACGCCATATTCTACGATATCGACGATGGGATAGTTGTAATCATCGATATGCTCGGTTACGTAGAGCTGATGTTCGTCATAATGGGCAAAGGTGTCAATGTTCAGTTTGGAAAGAGACGGCTTTTGCATTTTCCCGAATAACTCCCGCGCGTCTGGGGATGAATACAATTTTTCGTAGGTTTCGCGTAAATCATCCGGGACACCGCTTAACCAGAGATTGTATTCATCCAAAAGAATTTCCTCAATGAAAACTTCGATCGCTGCATCGGTATACAGGTCAGAGCCCTTGATCAGCTCCAACACACGGCAAGACATACAAACGATCTCACCCGTATGGATATTATAGTACACATCGGAGCAGGAGATATGCTCCCCCTCTGTGGGACGGGTCTTGATCAAATCAGGCCCCATGTACTCCGAGACCTTGGTGTTGTCCATCATAGACACCTGCACGTTTTCGCCTTGACCGAACACAGGCGCGTCGGGTATGTCGGGGGTCTGGGTCTCCGCGTCGGTGACAGCATCCGTGGCGACGTCGGTGACGGTTTCCACGCTGGTCAGCTTGTCAAAGGAAAGACGACCCGTAGACAGGGTGTTCGTGGCGGGCTGATAGGTCAGAGAAGTGAGGGTCAGCTTACCCGTTTTCCAAGGAGCCTCCATGATGGTAGGATCCATGTAAGGATGATCCGGTGCAAGGGTGTCGGGAGTACCTGTGGGAAATTCTGTGCCGGGTGTTTCGGGGCGGAGCAGGATAAAAACGCTCAGCATCATGGAAATGGCCAACACCATAGAGATCGTGGCCACAGCTAAACGGGTCATGATGATCCGACGGCGGGGACGAGGGGAATTTGCCTGTATACGCAGCTTGGCTAATTTTTCAGGGGTATCTGTCATATAGGCTTCTTCCAGCAGGGCGGGGTCGATGTCGCCCAAGAGAAGGGTGAGCCTTTGGGTATTTTTATGTTTACTCATACTTCTATGTTCTCCTCTCTCAACATTTTTTGCAGTTTCTTTCTCATGCGGAACAGACGCGAGGAAATAGCGTTTTCGCTCATGCCAAAGCGTGCTGCCATGTCTGCCACTGATTCAAAATAGACGTATCGGCGTAAAAACAGCACCCGTCCTTCGGGGTCAAGGGCTTTGACAAATCGATTCAGCACATCCGTGATCTCCGTTCCGGAGGTAGGTTCTTCAGATGTAGGATCGGGGATGGCCTCATCCAGCTCCGAGAGCAGTAATTGATACATATCCCGCTTACTCCGATGGTTGTAGTTGTAGCGGTTGATGCCGATCCTGCGGGTTAGGGTGCAAACGTAGGCTGTCATGCTGTGGGGACGCTGGGGCGGAATGCTGTTCCAGACAGCTAAAAGTAGGTCGTTGAAGCATTCCTCCACGTCCGAGCGATCTGTGAGGATCTCGGAGAGAATTTTAACAGCCAAGGCCTTGTACTTGTCCGTCAGCAGGGAAAGACATTGCTCTGATCGTTCGAATAACAGATCGATGATGGTTGTGTCATTCATACTGTCTCCTTTCTTCCATTGGTGGCTTCATAGGCTAAGACAACTTTTTTGATGGAATCTTGCGGGGAAAGCAAAAAACTGCGAAATTTTTTGAAAAGGATATCGTTAAAAATTGATATTTGATTCAACAAATTGTTGTTTATCTTTTTTCCACTTTCTTTCCTCGTCGAAAGAAAGTGGGGTAAAGAAGGCCGCTCAAGGGAGATCTCTCAAGGTGACGCACGCCGCCTTTGGCGGCAACAGCGTGTAAAGAACCTCCACACCCGGTACCTCGCCCCCACGGCGGAGCGCCTCGGGGCTCATCGACGTGTTGGTTACTGTCGGCAAGTTGGTATGATCGTTTTTTATTTTTGTCGCAGAGTTGGAACTACAGTTCTGACTGTTCGAGGGAATTTCTCGGGTTAAAAACCAATTTCTCTCTTCCCTTTGCCGTCAGAACTGTGGGTTCACAGGTTTTGCTCGGAATTTGCCTCTGTTAGCCCCAATCAGGGGACAGAAACAGGTTTTTGATGAGCCCCGAGGCGCTCCGCCGTGGGGGCGGGT
>SVTB01000078.1 GCA_015064015.1 Oscillospiraceae bacterium
ACCAAAGGTGAGCTTGATCTCTCCCCCGTTTGGGAGAAAGCATCAAGTCTGGGCAAAAGCTATGGCCTACCCGTAACCGTGACGAATGCGATAGAAGGGCGCATGATTTTCCGCCGTTTGGAGGCCTATACCCCTGAAAACCTGATCTCAGCTCGTTTTGGCATATCCGAGCCTCCGCCCTGTTTTCCCGCGTTATCCCCAAAGGATTTTGAAAACGCGGTGATTCTGGTGCCGGGGCTTGCCTTTGATAACAACGGCTTTCGCATTGGCTATGGCGGTGGATATTATGACCGTTTTCTGGCAGAGCTGACGCGCGCAAGCATCCACTTTACCACCGTAGGACTTGCCTTTTCGATGTGCCGTCCTTCCGTGCTCCCCCGCGATTCCCACGACGTAGCCGTTCACTACATCATTGACGAAAGGAGGGTGAGTGTTCCCCATGGAACCCCGTGATATGTCATCCCCCAAAAGCCGCGTGAAATCCTTTTTTTACGGCGATGCCGCTGAAAACAAACATGCCGCTTGGCTGATTTTTTCTGTTTACACGCTTCTTTTGCTTTCCCGCCTTATTGATGCGTTTTTCCTTACGGCGGAAAACGCCTATCTCAGCACCATTCTGCTTCAACTTCTTATTTTCCCTATCCCCGCATATTTCTATATTCGTCTGCGCGGAAAAGCCTTGACAGGTAAGTTGGCACTCCGCCCCCCGGCGCTATCCCATCTGTTTCTTGTCATTTCGTCGATTCTTATGCTCATTTGCGGATGCACTCTCTTGGCGCTGGTCTGCGGCATGATGAACGCCCAGCCCTCCTTTACGCTGTACGATACCTTTGCTTCCCTTCACGACGGTACAGCCGAGGCCTCTGTCCGCTTGGTCCTGGCCTACGGTCTATTACCCGCCTTTTGTGAAGAGTTGCTTTTCAGAGGAATCCTCTGCGCCGAATACGAAAAGCGCGGCATCCTGTATGCTTCCCTGCTGTCCTCCCTGTTTTTTGCGTTCCTGCATTTTGATCTGACAGCTCTTCCCGTCTATCTGTTTGCGGGACTGTTGCTTTCGGCAGTTCGCTATGTGACACGATCGGTGATCGCCTCCATGATCGTTCATCTGGGCTATAATCTGTTCGGCATTTTCGTTCAAGCAGGCTTGTCCGGCTATTGCCGAAGCACGGGTAGCTTGGGACTTCTTGTCATTCTGCTGATCGCCCTCTTGTTGCTGTCCTCCGCGTTTTTCTGTGGCGAGGTTTCCCGTATTCTCAAACGACGCGGATCCAGAGATTACTTAGACGATCCCTCAGCCCTCTCCACACCGGGCCTCAACACTCTCCCGGCAAAAGCGTGGTTCCCCACGCTTGGCCGCGCCTTTGCCTGCCCCCAAGCTATCGCCGCTATCCTTCTTTGGTTGTTCGGCGTGATCGTCAGCTTCATTCGTTGAGGCATGACTTTGCCGTCTCTTTGCACAATTATCACTATCTGCAGTTGTAGCCTTTGCTGAAATTTCAGCAAAGGCTACCTTGCCCTATTGACGAAAAAACGTAATCATTGTATAATATAAAGTAGCATATCCAAAATTTATTTTACAGGAGGAATCTATGCAATTCCGCAAAATCATGTGTATTGTTTTGGCGGTTTTGATGCTTGCCGGCTCCTTGGTCGCTTGCGGCGAACCCGCTGAACCTCAGAACGGCAAGGAAACCCAACAGAACAAGCCTTCCGAGTCCAAAGACAACAACAGCAGTGATGACAATTCCACCAATGAAGCCGAAGTTGAAACCACCGATCCCGTGGTTGATGCTTTGAATCGCCTCACCGACATCAATTGGGGCGACGACGAGTTCACCGTTCTCTACGCCAGCGATATCGGCGGTTACTCCGAAGAAGTAGAGGCTGAAGCAGAAGCTTCTAATCAGACCAGTAGCGCGGTCATCAATGACGCTGTCTACGAGAGAAATATCCTCTTGGAGGATCTTTGTCACCTGCAGTTCCTTCCCATCCCCTCTAACAATGCGGCAATCGTCACCCAAGTCAGCGCAGAATGTCAAACCAACACCGGCGACTACGATTTAGTCTCCACCACCGCCTCCTCCACCGCCAACATGGCTACTTCCGGTTATCTGTACAATTATCTTGATATGGACATCGACTATGAGCAGCCTTGGTGGGATCCCGGCACATTGGATTTCGCTTTGGATGGCAAAGTCTTCTTCATGAACGGCGCTCACAATATCGTAGATGATGATGTAACCTTCGTTTTCATGTTCAACAAGACCCTTCAGAACGAGACAAAGGTTCCCGATCCTTACACCACTGTCAGAAACAAGGAATGGACGCTGGATCATTTTAACACCATCATTCAGAATGTATCGGCAGACGCCAACGGTGATGGCACCATGGATCATAACGACAGATACGGCTTCTCTTCTCCCGGCTCTATCGGTAATACCTTCTTCTACGGCGCAGGCCTGCAGTATGTAGCCAACAACCGTAGCATGGATTATCCCGAGCTCGTCTTGGGTGGCCAGCTTGAAAAGGCCGCACAAGTTCTTTCCAAGGCACAGAGCATCGTTCACGACAACGACGCATCCTACGTTGCTAAGGCAGGTGACGAAGCCCTCTCCAGAGACGTATTCGTTGAAGAGCGAGCCCTGTTCTACTGCGAGGCCGCCAGCTATCTGCGCGCTCTGAACCAGACCATGGAAGGCGACTACGGTGTTGTTCCCGTACCCAAGTACAGCAAAGAGCAGGAGAACTACCTGACCTGGACCCACGGCATCGGCTCCACCCTCAGTATGCCTACTTCCATTGTAGACGAGATCGAAAATCAGCAGTTTGAAGAAGTATTGGAGGCATACGTTGTGCTGTCCTATAAGCTGGTTAAGCCCGCTTACTACGACACCATGCTCACCAGCCGAAACGTCCGTGACCCCGACTCCGCCGAGATGCTGGATATTATCTTCCAGAACCGTACCTACGATATGGCTATCTACTTTGATGCACTGGGCTTCTCCAGCCTCTTCGCTGATTGCGTGATCAACAATACCGATAACTTCTCTTCCAAGTATTCCTCTAACTCCAAGCGTTTCGACAGAACTATTACCCAAATTCTGAAAAAACTCAATCAGTAATCACTATTTCTAAGCACCTCCCCGACGGGAGGTGCTTTTTTAGACAAGATCGCGAATTTTTCCCAAAACCACTTGCGTATTCCGCGATCCTATGATACAATAAGAACAGACCATACAAAGGAGCCAACCCATGAAAAATATGATGATGCCCCACTATATGTTTAAGACTTACGACGAGATTTCTCCTGAGTTTCTCCTGTCTCTCGGTGTCAAGGCTGTACTGTCCGATGTAGACAATACCCTGGCTCCCTACGAGCAACCCGAGCCCGATGAAAAACTCACGGCTTGGATCAAGTCTCTTTCAAATGCGGGTATCACCATCGCCTTCATCTCCAACAACGAGAAAGAACGCATTGAATTATTCAATCGCACTCTGGGCGCTCCCGCCTACTGGAAAAGCGGCAAGCCCTTCAAAAAATCGCTCCTCCGCGCCATGGCCGATCTCGGCACCGATAAGACCAATACGGTCATGTTGGGCGATCAGCTCCTCACCGATGCTTGGGCGGGCAACGCCGCAGGTCTTAAGGTCATCATCGTCCCCCCCATCAAGGACAAGCTGAATCTGTTTTTCAGATTCAAGCGCCTGCTGGAAAAGGGGACGGTCAAACGCTTTAAGAAAAAGCACGGCATCAAATGGTGAGTTTTCACGGGAATCGACCTCTTCTCCATAAAATTTGAAACCGACTTACTCGTTACGAGCGGGTCGGTTTCCGTTTTACTTTTGTGCTATTTTTATTGCCCCCTGTGCTTTGACAAGCCTCCTTGGGGTGTGCTATAATGAAAGCAAGAGCTTTGCATCGACAAGAAAGGATACCATCATGCAATACTCCTCCGATTTGATCCGCATTTCCACCGAACTGACAGTAGACCCGCAGATGTTCTCCGTGTATCTGGTTCATGCGGATGCCTTCGCCTGTGAACTGTCCGGAGTAAAGTGTTACCTCAACGGCTACACGCTTTTGTGTCTAAACACCACCGACACCGTAACGGTACACAGCGGTGGGGGCGATATATTGGGTTTTTGCTTTCGTCCCGATTTTTACAACATCGGACTCAATCATACCGTCATCGAGAGTGACCGTTATCCCGATCTCCGCGCCCGATACAGCTATCCCGATTTCCATTTGTTCTTGGCACGCGACGAACGGTACTGCGGCGTCCTCCCCTTGACTGCCGACACATACCGCTCTCTCCTTGTTCATTTCCGCGCCGCCGAGCAATTCATCCACGCTCACGGCACCGATCCCATGTGGTCTTGCCACACCCGTTCCCGTCTCATTTCGGTCATGTGTCTGGCTGAAAGCGCGTACCAAGGAGAACAGGACGGAGATACCGATGCCGTGATCCGTTATATCCGCGAGCACGTAGAGCGCCCCATGTCGGTAGAATCCCTCTGTCGAATGTTCAAAACCAACCGCACCACTCTGACCAAGACCGTCAAGGCCGCCACAGGGCTGTCTCCCATGCAATTCGTTTTAGAAGAGCGGCTCAACCAAAGCCGCCCCGATTTGCTGTTCACCGCTCTGCCCATCGGCTTTATCGCCATGAAATACGGCTTTACCAACGCCAACTACTACATTCGCGCCTTCAAGCAACGGTTCGGAAAATCACCCTTGCAATACCGCAACGAGCAAATCGAAAAGTGGCGAGCCAATAAAGAATGAAAGGACTTCCCATGAACAACCGCTATAACTCCACCCCGCCCCAAGCCTACCGTCCCGAGAAGCCCAACCATGTGAAAACCGGTGTAAAAGCCCTGTTTTTCATGATCACCTATCACGCTGTGACCTGGCTGCTCTACACCCTCATCATGAGCCCCCTTGAGAATCAGATGGTCGGAGACGAGCACGAACCCGAATATCGTTTCGTTATGCTCGCCTTTTCTCTTGTAACTTTAGCCATCTTTTCCCTTGTCATGACCGCATTTTATTTCAAGAACGGCGACCGCAAGCGCGCCTATCTCGCCGCCACTTCGGTGGAAATACGGGGCAAGGAAAACGTAGCAGAGGGCGTGTCCCACTACCGCAGATTGGCTTTGATCGAAGCCGTCATCTCCACCGCCGTCACCGCCGTTTTGTGGCTGATCCCCGCTTGCTTCTACACCGCCGCCATGAGCCTGTCGGGACAAGGCTACGGTTACGCGCAGGCCTGGGGAATCGAGGCCTTTTTCGTGGGAGCCATTGGGCTTTTCCAACCCTTTCAGAACGCCTGGGCGGGTTGGCTTTTGGGGGTGGCTATCCTCTTCTGCGTTCACTATTTCGGCCGCCTATTTTCTCATAGAAATTGGGAAAACAACCGCATTCGGCGTTGATCGGATCATTTCATAATTGCCCGCTGAGCTCCGCCAAATGTTTACTTGACTTTTTCCTTTTTTTGTGATATCATTTATAAAAGAAATATTTATCGTAAGCCCTAAGAAAGGAGACGCCATGGGAACTGCCATCATTATCCTCGCCGT
Organism: Oscillospiraceae bacterium; assembly: GCA_015064015.1. Lineage (GTDB taxonomy): Bacteria > Bacillota > Clostridia > Oscillospirales > CAG-272 > CAMEON01. The sequence continues at coordinate 5,581 of SVTB01000078.1, forward strand.
AGCCCTTCCCGCTTTTATTTTCCTGTACTTTGTCAATCTCCCCCGTATGGCACGCCTGCGGGAGCTTGCCTCCCACCGCTATATCTGCCCCTCCTGCGGTCAGCGTTTCCGCGTCAAATGGTACCGCCTCCTTCTTGTGCGGTGGCAGATCGAGACCACAGACAAGGCAACCTTGACCTGTCCCGCCTGTAAGACCCGCGACGCTTGTCGGCGGGAAACGTCGATCTATGAGGAGGAAGAACGGATATGAAAAAAGCAATCATTCGCATCATGCTTGTCGCCAACGCCGTCAGTTTAGCCCTCTGCGCCATAACCCTATCGTGGGTGCTGTTCAGCGGATTCACGGGATGGTGGCGGGTCATCTCCAATCCCCTCACACAATTCTTGTATATCGCCGTAGCCCTGTACAGCCTCCGCCCCACGGAGCGGAGCGTGAAGTGGCTGACGATTGCGGGCACTCTGCGCGCCGCAGTGGCGGGATGGCAGTTTTTCCATACCATTCGCTACTTTGTGAGCGTAGGCATTTATAATATCGGAGAATTGCTTCAATTCCCCGCGGCGGTGGTGTTCTTGATTGCCCTCGGCTTGTATTGGATGGCCGATCAAAGGGAGCGGGCGTGACCCTGCGTCATTTCCGTCGGCGGGCATTGATTCCCGTAGCAAATGGCGAAACCTTCAAATTTGGGCTTTTCGGTGGGGCGACACGCCTCATTGTGGACCTTCCCCTTTGGGGAAGGGGGACCATCCGAAGGATGGTGGATGAGGCAAAAAACTTTGGCAAGTAATATGTTTTCGGGCAAGCCTCACCCACCGCTTCGCGGTCCCCCCTCCCCAAAGGGGAGGGTCTTGGAGAGCGGCGTCAGCCCGATAAATCCCAATTTGAACATTTTGCAATCGCCAATTGATTCCCCAAGAAAGGAGCCCTCCCATGAAGCAGAAAATCGCCTCGTTTTTGATTAAGATCAGCGCCATCGTCACCGTGTTGGCTCTTGCGGTGATGATCCTGGGTCCCGTGACCCATCTGGAGTTCCCTCGCGTGTCCCTCTGGTCGCTCATCTATGCGGTCATGGCTCTGTGGGCCTACTCCCCCGAGATCCGCCCGATCCGCGAGCTGTGGATTTTTGGCATTGCCCGCATCATCATTACGGCGTGGGAGCTGATCGAGATGCGTTTCTTTACTGAGACCGTCCATCCCGCCACGCAGGCAGGCCTGTGGATCCTCCTCGTCGGTACGGCGCTGTACGTTGCGGGGCTGGCTCTCTGGCGGGATCCTGAGGCTAACGAGACCGAAACCAAGGCCGAGAACGAATCGGCAGAATAACACACAAAAAACAGGTGTTTCCTTTGAGGAAACACCTGCTTTTCTTTATTCGTCTACCGGCTCGTTTCCCGCTGTTGTTTCAGCTTCCGAAGCGGCGGCCGACACGGCGGCCTGCTTCTTTTTTCTGCGCTTGCGAACAACCGCACGAACAATCAGCACGATCGCGGCAATCAAAACGAGGATGAGCACCAACACAATGTAGGTAAAGATATTGGCGTTTCTGAGTAGCTTGATGGGGTTCAGGCTAGCATAAACCACCTTGCGACCATCCGTCTGCGCATAGCGGCTGTCCAAATCGCCCTCCATACTGTCAAGATAGTCCGCAATGGCGTACCACTCCTTGAGAGGGTTGCCGTTCTCGTCTTTAACCACGTAGTTGACAAGCTCGCTGACGGCGATGGGGTTTCCGTGTTCGTCACGGGGAGTAACGCTGAGAATGCCCATGGAGGTCTCCTCCACAGAGCCCAGCATTTGCCCCATATACATACCCGCCACCACGAAATAGAGCTTGTCATTCTCAATTTTGGAGAGGGTACCGTCCTCGTTTTGGAGCATGGCGTAATCTACCTTGTTGAAGATCATGCGGTACGTATTGAAGGAATACTCCACGCCTGACATAAAGAGCTGAGCAGAGGTCATGAGAGGCTGAACGGAAGCGTCCAGCTCAATAGCATTTTTGAGATCTTTACCCGTCAAGTAAATGCCGATGAGCTCGCCCTCGGTACCCACACCCAGAGAAGCGGCATTAAACACGTCGGATACCGTCACGTCTCCCACGGGAAGGCTTCCGCGGATGACACCTGCGGCTGTGATGGCCACGTCTACCTTCTTGCCCGTCACCCGCTCTACAGCACGCTTGTAAGCATCAGAGAAAATATTGCAAAGGGTGGATTCATGCTGGGTGGCATACACTTCCCCCACGGTATCGAAGGTATAGGGGTTGTTGACCAGCACTTGATCGAAGGTAAAGCCGTACTTGGAAAGATAGTCGCTCTCCACAGCAGTCTTATAGTTCTCCACCAGGGCAGCGATAGCGGGATCATCAGCCACGGTCTCGTCGATGGGGATCAGCTCGTAACCCTTGAGCGCTACGCCGTTTCCGTTTTTGCTAAGTTTAAGCACACCCAAATGGCGGCCGTACTCGGCAGCAGAAACAATGAGGGTACCGTTCACAGAGATAGGCTCTTGAAGCGTGGTATGGGTATGGCCTGAAATGATCACGTCAATGCCGTCCACGGCCTCGGCCAGCTCATAGTCCTCGCCCTTGCTACCATCGGTACCGCTATGGGAAAGACAAACCACCACGGGATGCGCACCGTACTTGGATTCGCACTCAGCCACGGCGGCATCCACCGTCTTTTGCGCCACCGCAGTAGGCTCTTCAAACACCATGCCTGAATTGGGAGCGCAATCATCGGCATCATAACCAAAAATACCAAACAAAACGTAATGTACGCCACCTCGCTCGATGATGATGTAATTCTTAACACCGTAAGCGTTATAGGCGGCCCACAGCTCTGCGTCGTAACCCTCCTGACCCTCCACAGGAGGCAGGTAGTTGGCACAGACGATGGGGGGCACGGGATCGCCGCTTGCTACGGCGGCGTTGAGCATAGATTTGAGACCGCTCTGGAGGTAATCATACTCATGGTTGCCAAAAGTTGTGGCATCAAAGCCCATGACACCCATCATACGCAGCTCAATGGCAGAGGTGGGATAAGCGGTCTGGAACAGAGAACCCATGGAAAAGTCGCCGCCGTCCACCAAAATGGCATTGGGATCAAGGGCTCTTTGCGCTTTGATCGCAGTCATAAGACGGGCGTAACCGCCATACTCTCCCTCGCCGTTCTCGTTGGCCGATGGCAGAAGATGAGAGTGGAGATCGTGGGTGAAAAGAATGGTAATTTCCTCATAATCCACTTCCTCAGCCGAGGGAAGGATCAAACAGAAGGAAAACAGCATCAGGAGAACCAAGGTGAGCGCGAGAATTTTTTTGAAGGCGTTCATGGCGGTATCCTTTCCTATTTTGATGGGGGCCTATAGGATGATTATATCATGATTATGGGGATCTGTCAAGAGAAGAAAGTGCAAAAGCACGAAAGCGGGGGGCCCAGCCCCCCGCTCTTTTTTATAATTCCTTTTGCATGATGAAAAACCGCCCGCCCAGCTCGCTTGATAGGTCGCGGATCACGGTAAAGCCCGCTTTTTCATAGAGAGACAGGAGGAAGTTGAATCGTTCCTTATCCAGCTCCATCCGCTCCAAGGGGTAGACCTCAGCGTGGGTGTAGCCTTTCTTTTTGGCGGCCGTCAGCGCATGATCCAAAAGCTTTTCCTCGATACTGCTGTTTTGGAAGAAACGGGAGACCAGTATGTCCACAATGGCGAGGATCTTGGATCCCTCGGGGGCGGTGGGGATGGCGCGCTCCTCCTCAGAGATGGCGAGGCACTTGTATTTTTCCTTGGCCCCGCAGTTGCAGTAGGCGCAAATGTCATTTCCCAAATAAGCGGCGTAGCCCCCCATGATGCCGCCACCCACCAGCTCCTCTACCGCGGCTTTGTAAGCTCCCAGCATGGCTTCCCTATCATAGCCGGGATAGCGTTTCATCCATTCCTCGAGGGTGTTCTCATGGTGGGGAAGGTCAAAAGCGATACTGAAATTGTAACAATTCGATTCGCATATATGCCGCTGACAGAATTGAAAGTAGGCCAGCCACTCGTGGCGATACATGGGATGGTAGTCGATCTGCTCCTCCACGATGCGCCGCCGCAAGTCCAGGACGGCGGGATTGGCCAGCAAGAAAACCGGGGTATCGTCCATCAGGGTATACATCAAACCGAGAAGGGCTCCGTGGAGATTCACTTCGTGGGTCAGAAGATCAAACAGAGGTGCGCGGTATGGATAGGTACCAAAGGGGATCTCGTCATATTTCTTGGCCGCCTCGTAGGCCCTGGTCATGGCAGACACAAATCCTTCGGTATTCCCTTCCTCGCGGCACAGCTCGGCCTCCCACGTGAACATGCTGGGGAGGCAATTGGTGTAGAGGATATCCTCGCCAAGCAGGGTATCCAGAAGGCTGCGAGCAGCCGCAAGAGCTTCACGGCTATGGTTGGCAAACAGCCTGCCCAACAGGGCCATCATGTCCTGATGGAGCTTTTCTTGCAGGTATCGGCGCTTTTCATCTCCCTCGTAGAACCTGGTCAATGTCATCTGGGGATCCTTGCAGATACCCGCCAGCTTCCTGGCCTCCTTACGGCTTCCCATAGCAAAGAGAGTTTCTGCCAACATGGAGGCGTAGATCTCATCTTCGGGATACTCATTGTGAAGCTCACGAAAATGGATAGCAGCGCGGTTGAGAAACAGATCGCGAGTGTGACGGGATGTAGCGCGCTCGCCGAGGATTTTCTCATCACAAGCAAGGCGGTAGCGGAAAATCTTGTCGTCGGGGAACTCCTTCAGGGCATCCAAGGAGACCAGCAAGGTAAGCTCCTCCCCAAACGGGATCGCCTTTTGAAATCTTTCCTCAAACTCCTTACGGCGGTCGCCACCCAGGAGCAGATCGACCCCCACGCCAAAGATCCGCGACAACGGCAACAGCAGGGTAATATCCGGCATGGTCTGCCCCGTCTCCCACTTCGAGATGGCTTGGGAAGACACGCCGATGGCTTGGGCAAGGGCTTCTTGGGTCAGTCCTTTCTCTCGGCGAAGGCGGCGGATGGTAGCGGCGACGGAGACGGCGGCAGGTTGGGTTGCGGACATGGCAGTTCCTCCTTGGCGGGTGGTGTCGATTCTGACGTTATTATAGCATACCGCAGGAAAAATAGCAAGTGAAAAAACGGATAGGGTGGGACAACCGGTGGTTGAGGGGGGCAAATTGCAGTTTATCGGTCTGACGCCCGATAAACCACAATTAAGGTAATAGGTAATAGTGAAGAGGTAAGGAGGGAAACCTTCGGTTTCCTTCATTTTAAATCAAAATGGACAAATCCGAAGGATTTGCACCTTACTTCTTCACTTTTCACTCTTACTTCTAACTTCAAATTTGGGTTTATCGCCCCGATAAACCCAAATTTGAAAATCTTTCCCCACCCCCTTGCAAAATCCCTTTAAATCTGTTACAATAATCGTAGAAAGCAAAACACCGTTTGAAGGGATGGATTATCCCGTCAGAAAGGAACATATATGATCAACTTAAAGACCATTACCACCCCT
>SVTB01000079.1 GCA_015064015.1 Oscillospiraceae bacterium
ATCAGAGGCGCGGAGGAACACATCGGAATCAAAGACCTGAGAGCCTACGTGACAATGGAAACCCATGAGCTTGACGTGGGGAAGCTTCAGCGCATAAGCGGTGATGGCCTCGGCTTGTCCTGTCTCGATGGCGGAGCCGAATTTGGAATCAACCTTGCCCGTAGCCACAGCGGCGTAGGTATGGGGGTCAATGCCGGGAGTCAGGCGAAGCAAAACCTTTTGGGCGATGCCCTTCTCGGCAGCAATGCGCTCTACTGCGTCCAATTCCTCATAGTTGTCGGCCACGAAATATCCAATGCCGCAATCCATGGCATAGGCAATATCTGCGTCGGTCTTGTTATTGCTGTGGAAGTAGGCCTTTTCCATGGGGAAACCTACCGAATGAGCGGTGTAGATCTCACCCGAAGACACCACATCCACACCCATGCCTTCCTCCTTCATAATCCGATAAATTTGACGGAAGGAAGCCGCCTTGCTGGCGTACAGAGGACAGGCGCTATCGCCAAAGGCCTCTTTCATGGCAGTCATATAGGTGCGGCACCGCTCACGAATGCGATCCTCGTCCATGACGTAGAGGGGGGTGCCATATTGTTCGGCGAGAGACACGGTATCCATCCCTCCCAAGCAGAGATGACGCTTTTCGTTGATGGAAAGGTTAGAACAGAGCATAATTCGCTCCTTTCAAGAATAGATTTCAAAATTGCCGTCAAAGACGTGAACAGCAGGACCCGTCATGGACAAGCAAAGATCGGGGGTGCAAACAATGGTGAGTGTACCACCCCTCATACGGACGAAAACAGGAACGTCGGTAGAACAATGCCCCAAAAGGACAGCCGCCGCAACAGAAGCACAGGCTCCTGTGCCGCAGGCCATGGTCTCTCCGCTACCTCTCTCCCAAACCCGCATATCCAATGCAGAACCATTGAGTACGCGAACAAATTCAATATTGGCGCGGTCGGAGAAATAAGGATGACCCTCCAAGGCAGCGCCCACAGACGGAAGGTCTATACTTTTGAGATCATCTACAAAGAGAACACCGTGGGGATTACCCATAGACAGAGCGGTGAGATGGTAGATGTTTCCACAGACCGAAACAGGTACATCCACCAATGGCGAATCACAAGATAATGGAATTGCCGCCGGATCCAAGGTAGCTTGTCCCATATCCACCGTAACAGAGGAAATCTTTCCGTCCTCGCCGGGGTGAAGCGTCAACCGCTTGATACCCGATGGGGTTTCCACGGTTAGTACGGTTTGGGTGCAATAGCCTTGATCAAAAAGATATTTTCCCACGCAGCGAATGGCATTGCCGCACATCATCCCCTCGCTACCGTCGGCGTTAAACATTTGCATACGCGCATCGGCGATATCCGAGGGAAGGATCAGCACCAATCCGTCAGCGCCCACCGAAGTGCGGCGGGGAGACATACGGCGCGCAAGCTCCGAAGGGGGGATAGGCAAGGGTGAGGCCGTGGGATCCATACGGTCAAGATAGATATAATCGTTGCCCGCGCCTTGCATTTTGGTGAAATGAATAGGATATGTCATGATCAATTTGAGATCATAGAGTGCATATCGTAGAGACCGGGTGCCTGCTTGACAAGGTAAGCGGCGGCAGTGATGGCACCTTCGGCAAAGAGAGCGCGGCTATGCGCTTGATGCTCCAAGGTGATAGTCTGGGAATCGGTGGCCACAATAACCTTATGCTCGCCCACTACGTTGCCCATGCGCAGGGCGTGAATGCCGATTTCATCAGGGGTACGCCCCGCATGGCCGTGGCGGCCAAAGACATAAAAAGCATTGTCTCGCACAGTGCGGATGGCATCGGCCAAAGCGAGGGCTGTGCCGCTGGGTGCGTCCAGCTTGCGGTTGTGGTGGACCTCCACGATCTCAATGTCCGCATCAGGAAAGGCCTTTACCGTGGTTTTGGCCAGCTCACAGAGCAGGGCAATGCCCAAAGACATATTGGCGGCGTGGAATACGGGGATGGACTCAGCAGCCTTACGAATGCAATCCAGCTCCTCGGGGGTGTGACCCGTGGTGGCGATCACCACGGGAATATGACGGGACACCGCGAAATCAAGAAGCGCGGGTGTGCCTGTGTGGAAGGTGAAATCAATGATACAATCAATGGCGGTGTCTGCAGGGACGGCGGCGATACCTTCGTAGACAGGAAAAGCAAAGCCGTCTACGGTGCGGATGTCCACTCCGCCGACGGGAACAGCCCCGCGGTAACCCTCGGTTGCCAGCTTGGCCACCTCGTGACCCATACGGCCGCCAATGCCGCAAATCAGGATGTTCATATGGTTGGTCCTTTCTTTTTAGATATTGGGAGGTGTAAATTGTTGTTTGTAGGGGTACGGTCGGGGGAAAACTTTTTGCAAAAAGTTTCCCCCATCCCCCCTTCAAAAACTCTTAAAATAAATTCATATTGATGAAAGTTTTTAGAGTTCCAAGAACCTTTTTTCAAAAAAGGTTCTTGGTGGGGTTCAGGGGCAAAGCCCCTGATAAATAACAATTTATCTTATTTAATCAATCCCAGATCCTTCATGATGCCCAGCATCTTTTCCTTGTGTGCGTTCTCCATGGGGGTGAGGGGGAGACGAAGCTCATCGTCGCAATAGCCCATGGCGGCCATAGCCGCCTTCACGGGGATGGGATTGACCTCGCAGAAAAGAGCATTGACGAAATCCAAAAGCTCCAGCTGGAGTTTGCGGCTGCCCACGATATCGCCGTCAAAGAACTTTTGGCAGATTTCGTGGGTGGCGCGGGGCATGGGGTTGGAAAGCACCGAGATCACACCCTTACCGCCCAAGGACAGGATGGGAACGATCTGGTCATCGTTGCCCGAATAAATATCGATCTTGTCACCCACCAGAGCGGCCAGCTCGGCGATCTGGGAGATGTTGCCGGAGGCCTCCTTGATAGCCACGATGTTGGGATGATCCGCCAAAACAGCCACTGAAGCGGGGAGCAAATTGCATCCCGTGCGAGAGGGGACGTTGTAGAGGATAACAGGCTTTGTGCTGGCATCCGCGATAGCGGTAAAGAACTTGATGAGACCGTTCTGCGTAGCCTTGTTGTAGTAGGGAGTCACCAGAAGCATGGCGTCGGCTCCGACCTCGCAGGCGAACTTGGTCAGATCAATGGCGTAAGCGGCATCATTGGAGCCCGTGCCGGCGATGACGGGAACGCGGCCCGCTACCTGCTCCACGCAGAAGCGAATGGCGTCTCTGTGCTCCTCGTCGGTAAGGGTAGAGCCTTCGCCCGTGGTCCCGCAGACCACGATAGCGTCAATGCCCTCACTGATCTGAAACTCAATGAGCTTCGCAAATTGCTCGTAGTTGATCTTGTCGTTGGTAAAGGGAGTGATGATGGCGGTAGCGGCGCCGGTAAATACGGTGTTTTTCATGTGTGATTCCTTTCTTTAAAAGAGGGATGCCTCCCCCCTCCGGGTGAAGGGTCGTCCAGCTTCTGCGGTTGGCGGTGGATGAGGGGAATAAAAAATTTTGTCTCTTAAAAAATATTTAGACAAAGGAAAAGGCAGATCCACGCAAGTGCGGTGTACTCTGCCTCTGATCTCGTATCAACTGCCCACAGGGGCAGGGAAAAGCAGGATAGCACTCCGCATTTCTGCGACAGCAAAACGGATATTGTCCGAGTTGCCAGACTCACCCGTGCGCAAACGGGGGATCTTCGGCACCCGACCCTTTCACAACCGTAACGCCTGCGCCGGCTTTTCGCGGTGGCTACTCTTGTCGAAGTGCGCCTCTATCTTTTACTGGGTCAGTATATCATGTTTTTCTTTCTTTGTCAATAGGTTTTGGCATTTTTTTAATGGGGATGGAATGTTTTTCTGCTTTTGGCCTGTGTCAACATTAAACCGGGGGATATGACGATCTGTCGGTATCTCTAAAAACTCTATCCCTGAACGAGCGGCGAGCAATTTGTCGGACAATTCAAGCAATCATAATGCCCCCCTACCCAACGGTAGAGGGGCATCGTATATGATCATTTCTTTTTCCCTTTTCCTCCCGCGTGACCCGACGAGGGCTTTCCCTTCCCTGTGGGCTTAGCGATGGCGGCGGGCTTTTTACCGTATGCGTTTCCCTTAGATGAGTTTTTTTCCTTGCTTCTTCCGGAAACCTCTCTGCCCTTTCCCATCGTAGGTTTACTGCCCTTATCGGATTTTCCGTGAAGCGTAGCCTTCGAGGCATACTCCTTGGCGGGTGGCACAAGGCACTCCGACCCGTAACCAATGAGGTCTTCCCTGCCCGCTTTGCGGAGGGCTTCCCTCACCTTTTCGTGATTCTCGGGGCGGTTGTATTGAAGCAAAGCTCTTTGCAACTGCTTTTCGTGGTAATCGGTAGCCACATACACGGGTTTCATGTCCATAGGATTGATGCCCGTATAGAACATGACGGTGGAGGCGGTACCCGGTGTGGGATAATAGTCCTGCACCTGCTCCGGAGCGTAGTGATCCCGCTTGAGGCAGAGGGCGAGACTAATAGCATCGTTCAATGTAGAACCGGGATGGCTGGACATGAGGTAGGGTACCAAATATTGTTCCTTGCCACAGGCCTCGGACAGCTCGAAATACTTTTTGCGGAAGTCGCGGTACACCGAGAAGTCGGGCTTGCCCATACAGCGAAGCACAGGAGAAGAACAATGCTCGGGAGCGACCTTGAGCTGTCCCGACACGTGATCCTTCACCAGTTTTTTAAAGAAAGCGTCATCCGGATCGGCCAAGAGATAATCAAAACGGATGCCCGAGCGGATAAACACCTTTTTCACCTTAGGCAAAGCCTCGATGGCTTGGAGCAACTCAATGTATTCGCTGTGATCCGCGATGAGATTGGGACAAGGCTTGGGGGCAAGGCACTTTCTGCCGGTGCAAACACCATCCTTCAACTGCTTTTCACAGGCAGGATGCCGGAAATTGGCGGTGGGGCCTCCCACGTCGTGGATGTAGCCCTTGAAATCGGGCATTTCGGTGATGAGCTTGGCCTCGGCCACCACGGATTCGATACTGCGGGAGCGCACCGTCCGTCCCTGGTGGAAAGCCAAAGCGCAAAAGTTGCAGGCACCGAAGCAGCCGCGGTTGTGGGTCAGAGAAAATCTAACCTCTTCAATGGCAGGCACTCCTCCCTCGCCTTCATACATGGGATGATAGGTTCGGGCGTAGGGGAGACTATAAACGTGATCCAGTTCCCCTCGCTCCAAGGGAGGCATAGGAGGATTCTGCACCAGCATCTTGTTATCATACAGTTCACAGATGGCTTTACCGCTGATGGCATCTTGATTCTTATACTGTACACCGAAGGCCTCGGCATAGGCATTTTTGTTTTCCTTCAGCACGTTATAATCAAAGGTGGCAGCCACGGGATAATGGACAGGCTCCTCGGGCTTGCATAGGTAAACCGTTCCCCGCACGTCGCGGATCTTGCGGATGGGGATACCTCGGTCAAGGAGAGACGCGAGACGGAGCAGGATATTTTCGCCCATACCGTAGGTCAGGATATCCGCGCGGCTATCCACCAGGACAGAGCGACGCACCTTGTCGTCCCAGTAATCGTAGTGGGCAAAGCGACGGAGGGAGGCCTCCAGGCCGCCCAGAATGATGGGCACGTCACCGTATGCCTCACGGATACGGTTGCAGTAAACGATCACCGCACGATCGGGGCGCTTTCCCATTTGACCGCCCGCAGAGTAGTAATCGTAGGAACGGCGCTTCTTGGAGGCGGTGTAATGAGCCACCATGGAATCGATATTGCCGGCCGTGACAAGGAACCCCAAACGGGGTTTGCCAAACTCACGAAAGGCATCGGCGCTCTTATAATCAGGCTGGGCGAGGATGGCTACACGGTAGCCTGCATCCTCCAGCACACGGGAGATGATGGACACGCCAAAAGAGGGGTGATCCACATATGCGTCACCCGTCACATAGACGAAATCGGGACGATCCCAGCCGCGCTCTTCCATGCCTGCGCGGTTAACGGGCAGGAAATCGGATGCAGGAGGCAGGATCATTTTCTTCTCTGTTTTGGCCATACAAAACACCGTCCTTTTATATTCTTCTTTTATTGTATCATATTTTATAAATTTATGCAAGGGGGATTTGACATAACCTCTTGAAATCTTGTTTTCTTTGTGGTATACTAATAATATATGTCCTATGGCAATCTGCTATAGACCTGAAAGGATTTTCTATGAAATCAATCAACAAATTTTTCACTGTGCTGGCGCTCTCCGTCGCAGCGTCTGTCTTGTTGACAGCCTGCGGAGGCAACCAAAATATCCCCGCCGAAACAGAAGCAATCACTCTACCCAATATGGCGGATGATCGGGTCATGCCGGATGCTGAAATTCAAGGCTTTGAGGATAAGCTGGCGGCCGCTTTTTCGGAGTACTCACCTGTCCCCGCTACCGATCTCAACTATATGCTCAGCGATGACGAAAGCGGTGTGATCATTCATGGCTACACCGGTGGAGAGGTTGTCGTTGTTCTTCCCGACACCATTGAGGATAAGCCTGTCACTACCATTGCCGAAGGCGCGTTTCGAGGCATGGGCACCCTGAAAGCCCTGTATATCCCCGACAGCGTCACCATCATAGGTTTGGGCGCACTGGAAGGCTGTGAAAGCTTGTCTACCCTGCGTACTCCCGTGATAGAGGCTCCCTCGTATCCTTATTTCGGAGCTTTGTTCGGTGCTTCTTCTTATGAGATCAACGCATCCAAAGTACCCGATGCTCTGACAACGCTTATGATTGGCGGATCAGCCGAGCGCATCCCCGCCTACGGCTTTTACGATTGCAACAGCATTACCTGCATTTCCCTTCCAAATTCCATGCAAACCATTGAAAAATTCGCTTTCTGGGGATGCTACCGCTTGGAATACGTCCGTATGGACACAACCGCTCTGACAAGCATTGGAGATCGCGCCTTTACCAACTGCGCCAAGCTTTTGCGATTTGACCTGCCTGCCACTGTCACCTCCATCGGTGAAGCTGTGGTGGAGGGCTGCGGCGCGCTGTGCGGCATGACCCTTCCTTTCGTGGGCGGATCCGCTACTGAAAACGCCTACCTTGGCTATCTTTTCGGCGCTTTGACCTACACCTTCACAGCAGGCTATGTCCCTGCATCCTTGCAGGAAGTCACCTTACTGGAGGGCTGTACCGCCATTCCGAGCAACGCCTTTTTTGAGGTATCCTGTCTCTCTGAAATCACCATTCCCGATACTGTGACCTCTGTGGGTCTTCGTGCCTTCTACGGCTGTGAGCGATTGACCTCTGTGAATCTCCCCAACAGTGTGACAAAGATCGGTGATGATGCCTTCCACGGTTGTATCCGCCTGCAAGAGGTGGAGCTGGGCGAAGGACTAACCAATCTCGGTGTGCAGGCCTTCATGGATTGCCTGTCTCTCCCAACCGTTGACCTTCCCGCAAGCCTCACAAGTATTCCCAACTCCTGCTTTGCGGGATGTATGTCGCTCAAAACCGTTACCGCCCCCGGCGTAACTTCGGCTGACAAAGTCGGCGAACAATCCTACCGCCATTGTGATCAACTGGTGTCGGCTCCCTTTTGGTCTCCGAGTGCCACCGCCGATGAATAATCTCTTGCCCTCACCATTTTTTGAATTTTTTTGAAGGGATCAAGGAAAAACTTTTCCCCAAAGTTTCCCTTGGTGTCCCCCATAGGAGGAATCATACCATGTCTAATTACAAGATCCACACCAAATGCGTACAGAGCGGCTACAAGCCCGAAAACGGCGAGGCTCGTGTTCTGCCCATCTACCAAAGCACCACCTATAAATATGATTCTGCCGATCATCTCGGTGATCTGTTTGACTTGAAGGCTGACGGCCATATGTATTCCCGTATTTCCAACCCCACCCTTGCCTGCGTCGAGGACAAAATTTCCGACATGGAAGGCGGTGTGGGTGCCATGCTGGTCTCCTCGGGTCAAGCAGCTAACCTGACGGCTGTGCTGAACATCACTTCCGCAGGTCAGAACATTATCTCCCTCGCTTCCATCTACGGCGGTACCGTCAATCTCTTTGCCGTGACCCTCAAGAAGATGGGCATTGAGGTACGCTTCGCTACTCCCGACATGACCGACGCGGAGATTGAGGCTATGATGGACGAAAACACCCGCATGATCTTCGGTGAGACCGTGGCCAATCCCGCTTTGGTCGTCTTTGACATTGAGCGCTACGCAAAGCTTGCCCACAAGCATCAGATGCCTTTGGTGGTTGATAATACTTTTGCTACCCCCGTACTTTGCCGTCCCTTTGAGTTTGGTTGCGATATCGTCACTCACTCCACCACCAAGTATATGGATGGTCACGCCACTGTTGTGGGCGGCTGTATTGTGGATAGTGGCAACTTTGATTGGTCCGTAGGCAGCCGTTATCCCGAGCTGACCACCCCCGACGATTCCTATCACGGCGTGGTTTACACAGAATCTTTCGGGAAAGCCGCTTATATTACCAAGGCCCGCGTTCAGATGCTCCGTGATATGGGCAACACCATGTCTCCCATGGCCGCTTTCATTCTGAATCTGGGTTTGGAGACCTTGGCGCTCCGTATGGAAAAGCATTGTGCTAATGCCTTGGCTGTGGCCAAGTTCTTGGAAAGCCATGAGCGTGTGGAGTGGGTGGATTATCCCCTACTTCCCGGCAACAGCCAGTACGAGCTGGCGCAAAAATATCTTCCCAAGGGTGCTTGCGGTGTCATTTCCGTGGGCATCAAGGGCGGCCGCGATGCGGCCTGTAAGTTCCTTGACAGCCTGAAACTCATGAACATCGTCGTTCATGTGGCTGATGCCCGTTCCTGCGCTTTGCATCCCGCTTCTACCACCCATCGTCAGCTTACGGACGAACAGCTCACCGCTTGCGGCGTTAAACCCGAGCAAGTGCGTCTCTCCATTGGCATTGAGGATGCAGAAGACATCATTGCCGACCTTGATCAGGCTTTGAGAGCGTGAGGGGAGAGCGCAAGGGGCGCTGCCCCCTTGACCCCGCCAGAACCCTTTTTGAAAAAAGGATTCTGGACTCCCAAAAACTTTAACAAGATTAAAATTGCGCTGAAAGATTGAAGGCCTGTTGATACTGTAGGGGACTTCCCTTCCGCAAATCCTATTTGATAACTAAAACGGTACCATATGACGAGGAGGCAACCATGCCCATCAAAATTCCCAACCGACTTCCTGCCACCGAGCAGCTTCTTAAAGAAAACATTTTCGTGATGACCGAGACCCGCGCCATCACCCAGGATATCCGCCCTCTGCACATCCTCATGCTCAACCTCATGCCCAGCAAGGTGGTCACCGAGACGCAAATTGCCCGTCTCATCGGCAACACGCCTTTGCAGGTGGAGCTGGAGCTACTCCAAACCGCCAGCCACAAGGCAAGCCATACCTCCGAAGAGCATATGCTGGCCTTCTACAAGACCTTTGACGAGGTCAAGTGCAAGAAATACGACGGTATGATCATTACGGGTGCGCCGGTGGAGCAGATGCCTTTTGAAGAGGTGGATTACTGGCAGGAGCTTTGCGAAATCATGGAATGGAGCAAAACCAACGTCACATCCACACTCCACATCTGTTGGGGCGCACAGGCCGGCCTTTACTACCACTTCGGCATCAATAAATATCCCTTGAACAAAAAACTGTTCGGCGTGTTCCGCCACAAGTTAGACTATAAAAACTCCATGCTGTTCCGCGGCTATGACGATATTTTCCTCGTTCCTCATTCCCGCCACACCGATTGCCGCCGTGAGGATATCGCCGCTGTGCCCGAGCTTCGTATTTTGGCCAGCTCTCCCGAGGCGGGTGTGTTCTGCACCATGACGGATCGCGGCCGTCAGATTTTTGTGATGGGTCACTCCGAGTACGATGCTGACACCCTTCGCCGTGAGTACGTGCGGGATAAAACCGCGGGGCTCCCCATCGAGATTCCCGTAAACTATTTCCCCCATGACGATGATACCCAAGAGCCCGTGGTCACCTGGCGTTCTTGCGCCAACCTCTTCTACTCCAACTGGCTTAACTACTACGTTTACCAAACCACGCCCTACAACATTGGCGAGATCAAATGAAAAACAGCCCTTGACTTTTCAAAACGTCAAGGGCTGTTTCTATGTGTTTACCAAGGGGTTTCGTCGCTACCGCTGTGCTTAAGGCAAACGATATCATTTTGTGCCAAAATATTGTCCACGAGATCGTTATCCTCCACGCGGAACACCACGCAAGCGTGGCCGTGAGAAGGTGTCATGAAAGCATATGTGTACTCAATGTTCACCCCGTGGTCGGCCAAGATGCTGACCACGCGGGCAAGGCCGCCGGGCTGGTCGGGGATCTCCACCGCAGTGACATCGTTTTGCGACACGAGATAACCGGCCTCACGAAGTACCGCGCAGGCCTTGTCATGACCCTTGACGATCATGCGGAGAATACCGAAGTCAGCAGTATCGGCAATAGCCATTGCGCGCATATCCACCTGTGCCTCGGCCAAGACGTTTACAAGCCTTTCAAGAGCACCGTTCTGGTTAGGTACGAATACGGAAATCTGACGGATTGCCATAATAAATCTCCTTTCGATCAAAGAAATATTTTAGGGTGGGAAGTCATTTCCCCATATGAAATAGTCTTTTAAAAATGTTTCTTAAAAGTTTTGGAATGTGCGGAACCTTTTGATTCCACTTCGTACTCCTTAGTCGTGTAACTTCCTCTTGTCCTTTACGCGGACGGCCTTGCCCTCGGAGCGGGCGATGGTTTTGGGAGGCACCAAATGAACGGCGGGGTTGATGCCCAACATGGTCTTGATGGCACCGGCCAAAGCCTTCTCAGCAGCAGTAACAGCCTTCACGGTATCCGAGAATTGATCCTCGGAAAGCTCTACGTAGATATCCAGGGTGTCGGTGTTGTTCACGCGGTCCACCTCAATGAAGTAGTTGGGGGCGTAGCCCTCCTGGAGCAGGACGGTCTCGATCTGGGAGGGGAATACGTTGACGCCGCGGATGATGAGCATATCGTCGGAGCGGCCCATGGGCTTTCT
>SVTB01000080.1 GCA_015064015.1 Oscillospiraceae bacterium
AGGCTCGGGCTCGGGTTCAGGCTCGGGCTCGGGCTCGGGTTCAGGCTCGGGCTCGGGTTCAGGCTCGGGCTCTTCTTCTACCTCTTCCATAACCGCTACTACCACTTCTTCTGTAACCTCTTCCACGATTTCTTCCTCGACCGCGGGAATTTCTTCCTCAAGAACGGGCTCGTCTACGGGAATTGGCTCATCATACAACTCATTGTACAACTCGTCGTAGCCTTCCACCTCTAAGCTGAACAGATACAACAGCTTGGTGTTGGTAGGAATCAGGAATTCCGTGCGGGTTTGATCGCTGTTTTCGTGCATCAGGATGGGGGCCTGAATGGTCTCGCGGATTTCCAAGAGCTCAGCGAAGGTATCCACCAGAAGCACCTGATAGCCTTCCTTGTCGAAGGGATTGTTGATCCTCTGGACATAGGACTTATAGTTATTCAAAATCTTTCTGACCTTACCGGCATACGTCGTGTCACTGGTACGGGTCAGGATAATAAAGGCTACAAGGAACAGCGTTGCGAAGAGCACGATGGTGAGCAGGACGATGGTAGCCATGAGGAACACAGCTTTACCAGCGCCGCCGTTACAAGCGATCTGCTTGGTTTCCGCTACGGGGATGCTGGAGGTCATTTGAATATCAACGGCTTTTTCTGTCAAAGGAATATTCAGCTCGATGACGTGGTTGTTGGTTGTTTCGCTGTCATAAGAAGCCGCTGTACTATGTACCTTCACGTTCATACGAACAACCAAAACGCTGATCGTATCGGGAAGCTCATAAGCCTCGAAGAAACGGTTGGCAATGTCGTTGTATTTGTCATAATCCAAAACAACGGAATAGCTGATACGCAGGGGCGTATTAGCATTATGAGACGCGCGCTTTTCAGGCTCAATGACATAAACAGGGTCAAAGATGGGCTCATCCGAGCGCTCACTCATAATCATGAGTTGGGCTTCTACCCCATATGAGTATTCATAGTTGACATTTTCGGCATCAGTATACAGATCATAAATGAAGTTAGCGTATACACGGTCGATCAACGCGGCAACGTATGTATGATCCTTGTCCACGTACATTTCGTCGAAGAACTCATTGTCCTTGAGACCTACCGTTATGCTGACGTCACTTTTCTCGGTATAATCTACGTAATATGTCTGGCTGATGTAGCCGTAGGTGGCTGCTGAAATGATCGTCAGGATAACCAAAATACAAAGAATAACAGACTGAGCCCAGATAAGTCTCTTTCGGTTTTTCCTATACAGATCGCGTCTTTTTCTTTGGGATTCCGACATATGGTACCTCCCTCCTACGAATTGGTTTTAAACAGATTTCTGATCCAGATAGACGGATAGCCGACATAGGCTACCTTAAAATGCACAACGCCTAAGATGTCCTTGTTAGTTCGGTAACCGTAATCGGGATCTTCGTTGGCGTCTCCTTGGGTATAGTACCGCAATTCTCCGCCAATGTTTTTAATTTCCACCACTCGGTGGATGACGCGGGTATTACCCTGTCGGAAGACGATAACCTCGCCCTTCTGTATGACTTGTCCGTCATATTGCTCAAATACAGCGGCATCGCCCACGTTCAGCTCGCCGGTCATACTACCGGTGCCGATGACAAGAATGCCGTATTTGAACTGACAGGAAACCATCATAACAATCGAAATCATAAGAACCACAACCACACCGCTTGCCACGTAAGACAAGGCACCTGCTTTTTTGTGGGTCACCTTTTTTCGCTCATACAGACCATCAACAAACAGATATACGAGCAACGGGAAAAGGAGACCTCCCAAAGCTTTAATGGCATCGGGGGTAAATGGAACCATAGGGATAACGATGGTATATAGTGAAAGCATCAGATGCAGGATCATTCCCGGGAAAAAGCCGTATCTTGCACCAAGATAATGGTACAAAATATTTCCCGTGACGGCAGAAAGACCTGCCAGTCCCGCAAGATCCATAAAGTCGTTGAAATTTCGAATGTCCGACAAACCTCCCGCCAACAAAAGATCGACGGAGAGACAGGTGATAAAGGCCATCACAGAAACCCAACGGCGTTTTTGTGCCAAAAGCACAACTCTTATGATTTCGGATGCAATGATTACCAGGATAACCGGTAATACAGATTCAAAAAAGTATCCCCAGTTCATACTTTGGGATCTTCGCCCCATACCAAAATGCAAGCCCAGCAGATAATGGAACATGATAAAGAGCAGACCGCTGACGCCCACAATCAGCAGAACCTGGTACTTATTGATGGAGGGGATCCGTCTTTTTTTGACGGTGAAGAACACCAGAAGAGCCGCAGGAACCATCAGGCACGCGCCCAAAATTCCGCTCTGCTCTACGGGGATAAACAGCGAACCAAGCAGGAGGACGCATATGATCATTGATATAATAATGACTCGCTTTACATCGCGGTTCATATACATCCTCCTTCTTATTCTTACTTAGTGGTTCTAAAATAGCGAATGATTTAAAAATCAAGAAGCGGAGCCGTTATCAACATTAGAAACAGCGGTCAGCTCGATGATGAAGGATCCGCTAATAGACTCAACAGGAGTCTTTTTCAATGTAACAGTAACCTTATAGGTCAAGGTTCCGCCGTGCGCAGCCAACTCCTTGGATGCACCGTTCCAGTCGCTGGAAATATCGAAATATTCGGAATTCGTATTACCGGTACCGGCTTTCACGCTGGGCGTTACGGTAGCGGGTACGTCACCGTCATTGACGATCGTGTAGGTGAAGGAAGCTGTGTCACCGGCACCCTTGAGGGAAGTAACAGTAAAGGAAGCCTTGTCGTTGTTGTCAGGGTTGATAGAAGAAGTATTACCCGACTCGTGGACTGTGATATTATCTTTGAAATAAACATCCTGATTGAAAGCTTCTTCAGCGGCAGACTGGTTAATGTCAGCGCTACCGGTAATATCCAGCACATCGGTCAAAGCAGCGTAGCCAACGCCCATGACCAGAGCGGCTACAAGAAGGAATGCGATCACTACAGATCTTCTTTTTTTCATGGTTGTTCTCCTTTGAATTGAAATTTTGGGTGGGCATTTATATCGAATAAAGCCTTTGGCTTTATGGGATACCGCAAAACAGAAAAATACTTTATTACACTAAAGAAAAACCTTTCTCGTATTATAGCATCAAAATTTGTTTTTATCAATTCTTTTTTTGCATAAAATTATTTGGCTTTATCTGTGAATTTTTCACAAACATCCACTCAATTTCAAGTCTAAGTAAACAAAAAGGCAGAGAATTTTGGAACTTCTCTGCCTTTTTTAGAAATATTTGAGCAATTTCCCCAAAAAACCTTTGAAAATAAGCCTTTCTCGTACTTACTTCCCTGCCTCCTCAAGGGCTCTCAGCAGGAAGGAGCGCACGTTATACACAACATCGTCGTTCTTGGTAAAAGTGACGGTGCTTGTAACGATATGGCTGACAAGTTCATCGGTAAATTCCTCGCCTTGCGTCTCCTCCAGCATGGTAAGGAGTTGATAGTCCTCGATGCCGTCTCTGATATTAAGCAGGCGGATGGAGGGGATAGGATCCAGCTGATTATAGGCGGAGCCGGGATAGATGAGGATGCCGTCGCCGGGGCCTGTCTTGGAGAAGGGATTGCGCATGGTGTAGGTTGTGTTACCTGTAGCATCATAGTAAGACACGTGCCAGTAAAGGAAACCTGTACCGCCAAGCATATAGGTGGTCCAGAACATGGTACGAGCTTCGGTGCCGTCGTTGAAGAGGAGGATGTTCTGATAGGGCGCCGTATAGGGGGGCTGGCAAGCTACGTAGTTCCAAAGCTCATCACCCTCGGCTTGGAACTGATCCAAACGATTCTGGAGAGCACCCAAGGTTTTCTCCTGCTGGCTGGTCTGCATATATTGCGTGCCCGAAACCACAGAGGCCAAGTCTCTGGGGGTTGCGCCGGTGAATACAGTCGTCCACATATTGACGCGCTTGGCGAGATACTCCATGGAATCACGCTCGCCATTTACGGCGTACTGATCGTACCATGCGGGGAAAGCGGTAGTTTTATCCACGGAGTTAAAGTTAAAGCGGGTGAAGTCAAGGGTACGCTCGAAGGGTACCATCAGGCGGTAATCCTCCCAGCCCCATACGTCACGCAGCATATCCGCTTCACGGGCAACGGCCAGTATACTGAGCAAACCCGTATTATCGTAAATAGTTTCGTTGGTACCGTCGGGCCACGTGATGGGACGCCAACCACGGGCAACACCGGGCTCGTCCTGACCGTAGTAGAACATCTTTTTGGCAAGGACGGGATTGACCTTCATGGAGTCATAGTGCTCCTTATTCAGCACACGGACAGTGGTAACACGGGGATTTTCAAACCATTCCGCACCCATGACGTTGAAGAAGGTCAGGCTACCGGAAGGGGTGATGCGGTTTTTCAGGAAGAATTCCGCGGTGGCCTTGGTAATCTCCACGTCGGTATAGCGAGTGAGGTCGGGATTTTCGTTGTAGTGGTGCATATAGATGCCCACATTATCCCAAAGATTGAAGGCAGTATCCAAGGCGGTCTCATCCGAGAGGGTCACGTCATACACGTAAGTATAGACATTGGCCATCTTGATGCACTTCCCTGTTTCGGCATCATAAACCTCGACGGTGGCCTTGTAAGCGCCGGGGGTGGTATCCTTGGTGGTTTCAGCCTGCACGACGAAGCCTCTGATAGAGTCACGGAAGGGATACTTTTCGTGGTCCCAGTTAGAGCCGGAGAAGGGGCCCAAGAGGATGTAGTTGCCGAAGTCCACCTTGCTGTTGGCATCCATGCCGTAGCTGCCGTGCTCGGTGCCGTTGCAATAGGATATGTAGGAATCATAGGGGATCACGGCATCGGGATACACCAAGGCGGCAGGATAGCCGTGGTGGGTGATATAGCCATCTTCGATATAATACTCGACACCCAGCTCGGTCGAGAGGGTCTCTCCCTTATCGTTTTCAAAGTCGGAAATCTTGAGGAGAACCTTTTTGGTGGTGGGAGAATACAGGAAGAACTGGCAGCCTTCCATTTCGTTCTTGCCCATCTGGATGGTGTAACTGGAGGCACCGTAGTCCTTGCCCGAGGTATCGTAGCGGGTCACCTTTTCGGTGATGTGATCAAACCAAAGCTTGAGAGAAGCATCGTCATCGGGGGCGGTGATGGGCTCGTGGTTTTGGATAGGATCATAGGCGGACATATCCATGTCTGAGCCATAGCCAAGTCCGTATTTCTTCTCCAAGGCGGCACCTTGACCGTCCACGGGAGAGTTTTTAACCGTAACGGCCAGCTCGTTGAAGCAATAGATGGTGTCGGTATCTTTATCCTTGATTAGAAGATGGAGCTCCTGGCCGCTCACGAAATTGTTGATATTAAATGTGTAGGCAAAGCCTGTAGCGTTGGTTTGTCCTTCCTTTTTGGCAGCTTGCAAAACGGCCGCCTCGCGCTTGACCACAGCGACGTTTTCGGTGCAATACTCCACCTCGTTATCCACGCCGATACGCCAAGCAAGCTCAAAATTTTCAAAACTGAAGCCTACCCAGCCGATAATTTCGAAAACCCCGGAATCCTCATTGACCATGAGTTTTCCTCCGTTCACTTCTTTGGCATACTCTTTCTGTGAGACCTGGTGCTTGATGGAGTCCAATCTGGCGCGGCCGACTGTCTTACCTGAATCGCTCCAAAAGGTATAGCCGCAATCGCCTCTGGCGCTGACAGAGGGCTTGGGCGGGTCCGTCTCGGCTTCGGTGGGCGCTTCGGTGGAGATGATATCCGTGGGGGACTCGCTCGGCGCCTCGGTACCAGGAGCTTCGCTGCCGGGCTCAGAGGGTGCTTCTGTGGGTAGCACTTCCCTCTCGGTTTCGGGTGTCGTTCCTTCGGCGGACTCTGCCGTAGCTTGGGTGCCGGGAGCCGTATCCGAGAACTCCGGAGGGGTGATATTGTGGGCAACACAAGATGTCAAAAGCATGAGGGTTGCCAAGCACAGGGCCAAGATCTTCTTAAATGGTTTGCTCATAGTGGGTTCCTCCTGAGAGCGTGGGTTTGCGATAATGCTTCGGGGTAGCTATCCATAGGACATCTCCAAAAACTCTATTACAGAACAAGCGGCGAGTCATTTGTCAGGCAAGCCAAACAAAAATTCTTCGTGTAGCAGGAGCTATGCGAAAAAGATTTGTAAAGAAAGTGTCAGTGAAAGTGCCGTTGATTCGTTCGTGAGAAGGTTTTCAGAGGTAACTTATAAATTATACCATAGATCAAACGTTTTTTCAAGAATCGTTTTCCCTAAAATATCCTCCTGCATTTTGTACAATATTTCCCGATGAAAAAAGCATCCTGCTTTTCGCATACAAAAAGGGCTGTTCCCAACGCTTCGCAATCTGCATTGGGACAGCCCTTTGTTCTTTTTAGCCCTCTTTGCTGAGCGCGTCAATTTTGATCAGCGCCTCGTTGACGGCATAATAGAGATCCAAAATGTGAGGTGACAGCTGGCTTCTCGTTACGCCCGCATTGACGACATGGTTGCCATTTTCATCAAGCTCGTAGTAGTCGGAAAGGGCGGTATAGGTTTCCTCCACCAGCGTAATTCCCGTACCGGCATAGTCCTGGCTGTTGATGATTCTCTTAGCGTCGTCCAAAAGGGTCTTGAACGTGTTGACAGCTCTGTTATCGGTCGCCGTAACCAAACTTTCGATGTTGGCACCGGCCGCAACGTCATAGGAATAGGCATCAAGAAGGTAAGTTTCCCCATTGATATTATAGGAATATCCATCCACCAGGCGGTAGGTTTCGCGGAAAGTTCTCCAGTTATCCGTAACAAAAGAGCCCGTACCGTTGCCGCCGTCATAGGTAACGACATTGGCTTCACCGGAGTAGGTGTCACCGATTCTATACCAATCACCGACGATGTTTCCGTTAGCATCTCGGTCACAGGTGAATACCACCGCATATACCGGCACATATTGCCCGGCTCTATTCAGGGGGTCTATGGTCAGATACAGCGTCATTTCGCATCCGTAGCCATTGAATACACCGCCATTGCTTTCATTTCTGGCCGTATAATCATCACCCGTCCGGACGTTTCCGTCAAGGTTTTCATGCTTGATAAGAACAGTTGCGTCCATTTGCTCATTTCCGACGGTGATTTGCAGCTGACCCGCGAACAAAGTGTTGACCGCAACGGAATCCTGGCTCGAAGAGCCTACAACATTTCCTATGTAGTTCGACGTCCATTCCTGACGGCCGTCAAATTTATTATCCAGCGCATCTATCAGCTGGGTGTATGTAGAGTTTGTATTCAAAATATTCAGGAACTTGTCCTCAACGATTTCAAGCGCTTCCCTTTCGCCGTCAACGTTGATACCAAACTGAAAATTGATAAGGGTTTTCCAGTCGGAGTTTGAGCTTCTGCTGGAACCGACGGTATAAGTAACAGTAAATTCAAGGGTATCACCGGGGGCTACCTTTTTATTATCTGCTGCGGCATTCTTCAAAGAACAATCGACAATAATCTTTGAGTTGTCGGTAAAGGAGTTGCCCGTTTTCGTTGAAGTAACATAAGAGTTTCCATTATAATTGCTCAAATTGGATTGAAAGTAGATGTCTCTGTAGGAATAAGTCAGCTTTGTATTATTGAGTACGGTTACGCGATAAGTCACCGTACCGGCTCCGCCACTCCGTCTGCTGATGGTAGAATCAAGCATGGTGGTATACTCGGGAAATTTCACCTCGTTTTTGTCAACATTCGACGTACCGATGGTAACAACGTCAATGATAAACAAGCCGGACGGGATATCAACTTTGGCGGAACCGTCGATCACGAGGTCATCCGACAACGTGGCATAGCCGACACAAATAAAACAAAGCATAAAGAAGAGTCCTACACAAGTGCTTGCTTTTTTCCAAAGTTTCATACACTCTCTCCTTTCATCTTTGCATTTCGTACAGATATTTTATTTTAGCATTTTTTTTGCGGTTTGTCAATACTGTTTTGTGTGTTCTTACGATGTTTTTAGAAAAAAGCTACTGGCATTTCGGCTTTTTGGATAAAAAACACATTTTTTAAAGGAACGGCCACATCATTGGGTAAAACCCTAAAATGATGTGGCCAACTCTTTTTTATTAAAGTTCTTGAAAAGATAGGGGTACGGGGGAAGAAAAACTTCTTTCAAGAAGTTTTTCTTCCCCCGTAATATAAAATTTACAATTACTTGGAAGCTTCCTCAATAGCAACAGCCACAGCAACAGTCATACCAACCATGGGGTTGTTACCTGCGCCGATGAGGCCCATCATCTCTACGTGAGCGGGTACGGAGGAGGAGCCTGCGAACTGAGCATCAGAGTGCATACGACCCATGGTGTCGGTCATACCGTAGGAGGAAGGACCAGCGGCCATGTTGTCGGGATGCAGGGTACGGCCTGTACCGCCGCCGGAAGCCACGGAGAAGTAGTTGACGCCATTTTCTACGCACCACTTCTTGTAGGTACCTGCAACGGGATGCTGGAAACGGGTGGGATTGGTGGAGTTACCGGTGATGGAAACGCCGACGTTCTCCAGCTTCATAATAGCAACGCCCTCGGGAACATTGTCGGAGCCGTAGCAACGGACATTGGCGCGAGCACCGTTGGAGAAGGGTTTCTCTTCGAGAACGGTGACGGTCTCGGTGTAGGGATCGAAAGCGGTCTTTACATAGGTGAAGCCGTTGATACGGGCGATGATGTAAGCAGCATCCTTGCCCAGACCGTTCAGGATCACGCGGAGGGGTTGGGTGCGAACCTTGTTAGCGTTGAGCGCGATCTTGATAGCACCCTCGGCGGCAGCGAAGGACTCGTGGCCTGCGAGGAAGCAGAAGCACTCGGTCTCCTCGGAAAGGAGCATCTTACCCAAGTTACCGTGGCCGAGACCAACCTTGCGGTTCTCAGCAACAGAGCCGGGGATACAGAAAGCCTGCAGACCGATACCGATGGCGGCAGCAGCATCGGAAGCCTTGGTGCAGCCCTTCTTGATAGCAATGGCTGCGCCGACAACGTAAGCCCACTTTGCATTTTCGAAGCAGATGGGCTGGGTTTCTTCGACGATCTTGTAGGGATCAATGCCGTAGTTGTCGCAGATCTCCTTACACTCGTCGATGGAGTTGATACCGTATTCAGCGAGAGCGGCGAGGATCTTCGCTTCGCGTCTCTCGTAACCTTCAAACTTTGCCATTATACAGTCCCTCCTATCTTATTCCTTACGGGGGTCAATGTACTTGACAGCATCATTGAACCGACCGTAGGTACCCTTGGCCTTCTCGTATGCTTCATTAGGCTCCATGCCCTTCTTGATGAAGTCGGTCATCTTGCCGAGAGATACGAACTCATAGCCGATCACTTCGTTGTTCTCATCCAAAGCCATACGTGTGCAATATCCCTCAGTCATTTCGAGATAACGCACACCCTTGGCGCGGGTACCGTACATGGTACCAACCATAGAACGCTCGCCTTTACCCAGGTCTTCCATACCTGCGCCGATGACGAGACCGCCCTCAGAGAAAGCGGACTGGCTACGACCATAGACGATCTGGAGGAACAGCTCACGCATAGCGGTGTTGATAGCGTCGCACACCAAGTCAGTGTTCAGCGCCTCAAGGAGGGTCTTACCGGGCAGAATCTCTGCGGCCATAGCGGCAGAGTGGGTCATACCGGAGCAACCGATGGTCTCAACGAGAGCTTCCTCGATGATACCGTTCTTTACGTTCAGGGACAGCTTGCAAGCACCCTGCTGAGGAGCGCACCAGCCCACACCGTGGGTGTAAGCAGAGATGTCGCTGATCTGTCTTGCCTGAATCCATTGACCCTCTTCAGGCAGAGGGGCGGGACCGTGGTTGGGACCCTGTTTGACGGTACACATATTCTGAACCTCATGGCTCATTGCGTACTCGCACTTGTACTCATTGCTCATGATTACATATCTCCTTTGTAAGATTAACAAAATTGAGTGGCGGGAGGAACAAGCCCCTCCCCTATGGTTTTCAACCGAAGATCAGTCCTCAATGAGAGACTCAATGAGGGGGGTAACGGCACGGAGATAAGCTTCTCCGATATAGCACGCGCCGTCGGGCGTGGGATGTACGCCGTCAGCGGCGTAGTAAGTAGGCTCTTCTTCGGCTTCGGTATGGAAAATCTTATCCATAGGAAGGTACACATCGGCGTACTCCTCTGCGAGGCGGGCAAAGATGGCCTGCTTTTGTTCTAACTCAGGGCGCATCCCCATCTTATCCGGCACATCTAAAAGAATGGGCTGGATAAGCAGAATCTTGGCGTTGGTCTTTTCCTTGATGGCGGACAGGATCTTTCTGAGGTTTTCCTCAAAATACTCGTCGGTCGTCTCGATCATTTCAAACGCATGGTGGTGCCACACGTCATTGACGCCGATCATGATGGACAGAATATCAGGTTGGATCTCAATGAAGTCCTTTTCCAGGCGTTCTACGAGATGCTCGGTTCTGTTTCCGCTGATACCTAAATTGACAAACTCAAACTCGATGTCGGGGAATGAATCCTGGATCATGGCCGACGCATATTTCGGGTAGCCCTCACCCATATCACTGGGATTGCTTCGGTCTCTCCCGGCATCGGTCACGCTGTCTCCTTGAAATAAAATTTTCATAGCGATTGTCGGTGCCTTTTCAATATAATGTATTTTGTTGGATTACTTGACGATTTCGCCGTAAATCTCGCCGAAAGCAGCGGCGGCGTTGCACTCGTCGGTATCAATGTGCATAGCCAAAGCGTAGCTGGGGCTGACACGAACAACAACATCGTCAAAGATGGTAGTTCTGTCGGACTTGACCAGAACCTTGACCACTTCACCGTTGGTAACACCCAGGCCTTCTGCGTCAGCGGGGGTCATGTGGATGTGGCGCTTAGCGATGATGCAGCCCTCGTCGATATCGTACTCACCTGCGGGGCCGACCAGCT
>SVTB01000081.1 GCA_015064015.1 Oscillospiraceae bacterium
TCCTCGGCCTCCAAGGGTGAGTCGGTGGCCGACACCGCCAAGGTCATCAGCTGCTACGCCGACATCATCGCCATGCGGCATCCCCGCGATGGCGCGCCCTTCGTGGCGGCGCAGAACGCCACCATTCCCGTGATCAACGCAGGCGATGGCGGCCACAACCATCCCACCCAAACCCTCACTGACTTGCTCACCATCTCCCGCGAAAAGGGAAGACTGGATCACTTGACCATAGGTTTGTGCGGAGACCTGAAGTATGGCCGCACGGTTCACTCTCTCATTGAGGCCATGTCTCGCTACGAGGGTGTGCGCTTTGTTCTGATCTCCCCCGATGAGCTGAAGATTCCCGATTACATCAAGTACGAGGTTATGGACAAGCATGGTATTCCTTACGAGGAGACGGCAGATTTGGAAACCTCTCTCCCTGAGTTGGATATCCTCTACATGACGCGCATTCAGCGCGAGCGCTTCGCTGATCCCTATGAGTACGAGCGCCTCAAGGACAGCTATGTGCTGACCCCCGAAAAGCTTACCGTTGCCAAGCCGGATATGGCCATCCTTCACCCCTTGCCTCGTGTCAATGAGATTAGCGTGAAGGTGGACGACGATTCCCGCGCCTGCTACTTCCGTCAAGCTCTATGCGGCAAGTACATCCGCATGGCGTTGATCTACAAGCTCTTGCAGGAGACGGATCACCCCTCTCCCGCCAAAGTCTATCCCGCTGACTATCTGGTAAATACCATCACCTGCCATAATCCCCGTTGCATTACCAACGTGGAGCAGGAGTTAGATCAAGTGTTCTATCCCGTCAATTTGGAGCATGGCATCTATCGTTGCCTCTACTGCGAGGAAAAGGCAAAATACGGGAAATAATCAAAGCAATCCCCCTGTAAGGGAGGCTTCCATATCCGCCCGGAAGACCATTGTAACGGGAAATTCATGAATCGACCCTACGATGTGTACGATCCTTGGCGTAATCCCGCGCGGTTGCGTCCCCCACCATATCAAAAATACATCATGATAAAGAAACGAAAAGGAGAAATACGACATGGCCAAGTTTATCAATGAGCCCTCCCATACCTTTAACGAATACCTGCTTATCCCCGGATACTCCTCTTCTGAGTGCGTTCCCGCAAATGTCAGCCTCAAGACCCCCCTGGTCAAGTATAATAAGCGTGCCGGTGAAAAGCCCGCTATTGAAATGAATATCCCCATGATTTCTGCCATCATGCAGTCTGTTTCGGGCGACCGTCTGGCTGTGGCGTTGGCTACCGAAGGCGGTGTTGCTTTCATCTATGGTTCTCAGACCATTGAGGATGAGGCTGCTATGGTGAGACGTGCCAAGTCCCACAAGGCAGGCTTTGTCAAGAGCGATTCCAACCTTTCCCCTGACATGACCATGGCCGATGTGGTGGCTCTCAAGGCAAAGACGGGCCACAATACCATGGCTGTCACCGACGACGGCACCGCTGACGGTAAGCTGGTGGGTATCGTTACCGGCCGTGACTACCGCGTCAGCCGTATGGATCCCGCTACCAAGGTCGCCGAGTTCATGACACCCCTGGACAAGCTCATTACCGCTCCTGAGGGTACTACTCTGAAGGAAGCCAACGATATTATTTGGGATCATAAGCTGAACTCCTTGCCCATCGTTTCGGCTGACGGCAAGCTTTGCTATTTTGTTTTCCGCAAGGACTACGATACCCACAAGCAGAACCCCAACGAGCTTTTGGATGCCTCCAAGCGCTATGTTGTCGGTGCGGGCATCAACACCCGTGACTACGCCGAGCGCGTACCTGCGCTGATCGAGGCAGGTGTCGATGTTTTGTGTATCGACTCTTCCGAGGGCTTTTCTGAGTGGCAGAAGCGCACCATCGCTTGGATCCGTGAGAAGTACGGTGACACCGTGAAGGTGGGTGCCGGTAACGTTGTGGATGCCGCAGGCTTCCGCTTTCTCGCTGAGTGCGGCGCTGATTTCATCAAGGTAGGTATCGGTGGCGGTTCTATTTGCATCACCCGTGAGACCAAGGGCATCGGCCGCGGTCAGGCTACTGCGCTGATCGAGGTTTGTCAGGAGCGCGACCGCTACTATGAGGAGACGGGCATCTATATTCCCGTTGGCTCCGACGGCGGTATCGTCTATGACCACCACATTACTCTGGCCCTGGCCATGGGCGCAGATTTTGTTATGCTGGGCCGCTACTTCGCCCGTTTCGATGAGTCCCCCTCTAACAAGGTTTCCATCGGCGGCACTTATTACAAGGAGTACTGGGGCGAGGGCTCTGCCCGTGCTCGTAACTGGCAGAGATATGACTTGGGTGGTGATAAGAAGTTGTCCTTTGAGGAGGGCGTTGACTCCTACGTTCCCTACGCGGGCAGCCTTAAGGATAACGTGGCTATGACGCTGGCCAAAGTCAAGTCCACCATGTGCAACTGCGGTGCACTGACCATTCCCGAGCTGCAGGAGAAGGCCGTGCTGACTCTGGTCTCCGCTACCTCCATCGTGGAAGGCGGCGCACACGATGTTATCCAGAAGGATAAGGGTAGTTCCATTAAATAATTTTATTATAGCAGAGAATCGGCAGAGGTAGGATACCTCTGCCGATTTTATATGATGAAAGGGAAGGATTCTGCAAATTCTGTTTGGTTATAATGCACAAAATTTGTATTTTTAACAAAAGAACTCTTTACAAATTAACAAATATATGTTATAATATAAATGCAGTTAATGGAGGTCTCTCATGAGCCCCGTTTGTCTTTCCGAGGTCATGCGAGGCTGACGCTAACTGATTCCTAATCTAAGGAGGAACACAGTATGAAGATCACAATCGTAGGAAGACAACTGAACGTTTTCGAAGACACCAAAGCCTTGATTGAGAAGAAGCTGGCCAAGCTGGATAAATTCTTCAAGGACGGCACAGCCGAGGCGGTGGTCACCTTAAGCAGAAAACGCAATACGTCTACGGTGGAGGTCACCATCAATGCCTCGGGTACGTTGTTCCGCAGTGAGGTAGATGCCGATGACTTCCGTGATGCCATGGACGAAACCATTGACAGAATCGAACGGCAGATCCGCAAAAATAAAACACGCTTGTCCAAGCGTCTCCGTGAAACCGCCTTTATTCCCGATCCCCTCCCCGTGGAGGCAGAAATAGAAGAAGATCCCGGCCTGATTATCAGAACCAAGCAGTTTGAGTATCATCCCATGACGCCGGAAGAAGCGATCATGCAAATGAATCTTTTGGGCCACTCTTTCTACGTATTCAATGACGTAGCATCGGGAGATACCTGTGTGGTCTATGTTCGCAAGGACGGAACCTACGGCCTCATTGAGCCTATGAAATAAGCAAATAAAGTGAGCGCCCCCCTCGGTTATACCGAGGGGGGCGTGTGTTATTGAGGAAGCTCGGTCGGAAGTCCCATTTCGGCAGGATAACAGGACTTTACGACATCCCGATATATGTCCAATGTAATGGCCTGAGCGTCTTGAGGATAGGCCAGGAGCTCCATAACGGTATCATACATCCAAGCGGCCACACCGCATTCCACAAGCCCACAGGAGAAATAGAAGGCCTTACGGCGTATGCGTTGAACTGCGTTGGAAGCAGATGTGTCGGGTGCTTCGATCTCTAAAAAAAGCTTTGCGTTACGGCGCAGACAATGGTCATGTGCGAGAGAAAGAGCGTGGTGTCCCAATCCTTGGCCACGGCAAGAGGGGGCGATCGCAAAATAGTCCAGCAGGGCAAACTCGGTGTCCTGCACGGTGGTATAGGCCAAAATGAGAATTCCTGCCACAGGACAGGCGGATGTGGAAATCACCAGTAGTTCATAATACTGGTTCGCGGGAGGGGTTGTCATATAATCAAAAGGCTTTCTTTCTGAAAGAGGGAAAGCCTCTTCGTATATGGTCTTATAAGCGGCCACATCTGTGGCTTTCAGGTGGCGAAGGATTGTGTCAGTCATGCTTTTTTACCCCGATTTTAGAGAAAAACTTGAAGGTCATGGGCCAAATAACACCAGCCAGCAGTACTGTGATGAAGTAACGAATGATGCGGGCCAGATAATTTCTCTCACCGAAAATGAGGTTGAATAAAGGCTTAGAGCCCTCCATAAAGCCCAACACAACCGCCAGTCCCAGCACAAGCTTGAGAAGTTGGCCGAGCAGAGGTGCTTGAGTGTCAAAGGGACGCACATATTCGTCCATGATATAAGTAACCCACAGGCCGAGCAGAGCGCCAAGCAAGGTACAGGCGTTTTGACGGGCAGAAGCAAGGTTTTGAACATCAATATCGGCAGGGAACTGCCAAAGAAGGGTGTACAGCAAGAAAGCAGCCCCCAGCACGGTCAGGACACTCATAAGAGGGAACATCAGCTTTCGGGTATATCCAACCTTGGAAAACAGAAACCAAAGCCCCAATGCCAGGACTATCGCCATAGCCGTAGCCACACCTACGTCCAAAGGTGTATGAACTCCCAAATACATTCTTGAAAAGGGAACCAGCACGCAAATGACAATACAGGTGATCCGAAGCCACTTCTCTCGTCGGCAAATGGTCAGACCGCCAAAAAGCCCCACGGCTGTCTGTGTGTGTCCGCTGGGGAAGGAGTATCCGGTTGCATCGGCTCTGGCTGATTCCACGATGTTGAACTCAGGATCTATGATCCAAGGACGGGGCACCTGACAGATCAGCTTGAGAAATTGGTTGAGGTATACTCCGAAAAATCCTGTCAGCAGAATGAAATACCCTTGTTTTTTGTCCATGCACCAAAGCATGAAAATGCCGACAACGATAAAAAGCATTTCACTTCCCAAATGGGTGATGAGCTGTACTACGGTGTCCAAAAAAGGATTGCGAATGGATTCTAAAAAATACAAAAAACTCATGCGCGCACCTCGCGATGTTCAAGAAGAGCCGTAAAAAGCAGTGCAACAGGTTGATGACGCATAGAGAAAGCTTCAAAATTACTTATCTTTTCTACGTTCCATGTGTTTTCGGACAAAGCGGCCGCCCGCTCGGCCATCAGGTCAAATTCGGCCTGCACACCCTCGTCAATGTCCTCATAGCGCTTGGGAATGTGATCTCCCCAAGCCAGGAGCTGGCCGCCCTCCACCTGCTTTGTGGGTTGAATTTCAAGACCTGTATGCAGATAAGGAGATTCGGGATGAACAGGACGCCATTTGTAAATACTCCAGTCGTACACCTCATTCATAGGCCAGTAAGCAGCGGGTGTAACGACGTACATGGGAGCCCAAGAACAGTTGATGAGACGGAAGCCCGCCTTTTGCAGGCTGGGGGTTGTCTGGTAGAAGTTTTCCCAACTCATAACCACTGTGTTTTGGGGGATCATGTGGTTCACGCTCTCATGGAAGCCTTCCCATACTACAGGCGTTTTGCCGCAAGCTGTGATCTTTTCACAGATGCGAGCGATAAAAGCAGCGTACAAATACTCGGATAAGGCCTGCTTGTCCATACCGTCCACGTCCACGCCGCGAGCGCGGAAAGCAGATAACGTACCTTCATCTTGCGTCCATTTTTCGATGGCCGCTTCATCGCCACCCATGTGGATGTACTCTGAATCGGAGAATAAGGTACACAACTCCTCAAAAATCGTTTCCATGGCCTCCATGGATGCTTCGGATTGAGAAATAATGCCGTCTCTGCCGAATATATCGCCGTATGCCTCCGCAAAGGACGTGCAATGCCCGGGTACGTCAATCTCAGGAATGATCTCTACCCCTCGGGAGATAGCGTAACTTACCAGCCCCCTCAATTCTTCCTCGGTGTAATTGCGCCCCGGAGTGGATAACTTGGGATAAGCACGAGAGGGAAGGGTATAGCTCTGATCATCGGTAAAATGCAGATGGAGATAACGAATCTTATAAAAGCGGCAGAGATCTATGTAATCGTATAGCACGGGGAGCTTGTGAAAATCTCTGGCAAGATCCACCATGATTCCTCGCCAAGAGCAATCGGGAGTGTCCTCTATCTCACATACGGGCAATTTCATAATATCATCTGCGGAGGAGGGAACTATGAGTTGCAGAAGGGTGATGGCACCGTTTTGTGCTCCCGATTCGGAGGAAGCGTACAGCGTTGCGCCTGATGATGTAACGGTGAGACGGTATCCCTCCAAGGGAAGGGTATCATCATGTATGAGCGTCAATCCTCCGACACCGTTTGCAACGGAAGAACCGTAGATACGATGGTAAAAATCGCAAAAAGTATCCGCCGCGGAAGAAAACACCCCGTTTATACGCAGAGGGAGATTTACCGTTGTTTCATCGACGGTGAGCTTTTTAGGGTAGGGAAGAATATGTAGCATAAGCGTACCTCCGAAAGATTCATTATTAAAAGTATATCATATCCCCCCTGTTTCTGTCAATAAGTAAAAATAATTTAAACAAATATAACTAACGGTTGACAAATTTTGAAAAATGTAGTACAATAGAAACATTATAAAGGAAGGAGTCTGATAATGATGAAATCAGCTATCTGCAAGGTGCTGTGCCTGCTTTTGACGCTGGCTATGGTCATTCCTTTTGCCGCTTGTGGTGAAGTCGAAGAAAACAATCCCACCGGTAAAACCGAAGCCTCTACCAATGCCGCTCAATCTGGTGACGCAGCCGCAACCGAACAAGAACAAGTAACCGAAAAGAAGCCCTATGTAGAGCAAGCCAAGTATGATGAAGAATTCGTCGCTCTGTACTGCAGCGATACCTTTACCAAGGGTGCCTATTTTGTAGATCCCGAAAACCGTGAAGAGGGTAATGACCTCGATGATAAGCTCTATGAGCGTGAAGTCATGGTAGAGGATTACCTTGGCGTTGATATCGAAGCCATCGACGGCGGTAACTACCTCGAGTATACCAACGAGTTCAAGGCAACCGTTGGCGCCGGTGACGATTCTTTCCAGTTGCTCATGACTCACTCTTACATGGGTATTTCCGGTCTGATCACCTCCAACTATCTCTTGGACTACAACGAGCTGGAAGAAAGCATCAATTTTGATGCCGGCTACTGGAACTCTACCTTGATGAACGACCTGGCCATCAATGATAAGATGTTCCTGGGTTATAACGATTTCTGCCTGTCTCAGGTATACCTCGTTGTGTTCAACAAGGAAATGTACGAGCCCTACAAGGCAACCGGTGGCGATCTCTATGAGATCGTCCGTAACAAGGAATGGACTTTGGACAAGATGATTTCCGTGGCTTCCCTTGTGACTGATACCGCGGATAATCCCAACCGTAAATATGGTTTCACCGGCTATGCATGGGTGCCCCTTATCAGCTTTGTCACCGCAAGTGACCTGAACATCGCTGACAAGGATGCCGACACCGGCGAGCTTTACATCTGTGCTGCTCATGAAAATACTGAAAAACTGACCGCTCTGCACGAGAAGATCTACGGCCTCTGCAACGCCGATTACTCGTATGTCTGGGGCCCCGGCGATATGAAGAAGCCCACCGAAGAGCTGAAGCTGACTTCCAACCGCGTGTTGATGAGCCTTGAGGGTACATTTGGTCTCGTTTCCTATAAGGGTGAAGATATCCAGACTGGCATTCTGCCCTATCCTAAGTACGATGCAAAGCAGGAGAACTACCAGCACCTGAACTGGAACGGTATGCTTACCGTATCTTCCTGCATTAAGAATAAGAAGATGGTCGGTGACGTTCTGGAAATGCTGGCATACTTCACCGATGACGTAAAGATTGCCTTCTATGAGACCCTGCTGGGCTCCAAGGTAGCGAACGCTCCCGAGGATGCCGAGATGCTGGAGCTCATTTGGTCCACCACTGTTTCCGACTTGGCCTTGGTCTTCTCCGATATGAGCACCAATGTTGACGCAATGGTGTACTTCATTCCTCAGCTGGTAACCAATCTTGACCAGTCTGAAACCGCTTCCTACCTGAAGTCTAATGCAAGGGCCGCAGACCGCGCCTTCCAGAAGTTCTATCAGAAGGTAGGCTAATTGTCGGTTTTTCCCGATATCCGAGGGGTTGGCTCGTATGAGCCAACCCCTTTCTAAATATAGCGATCGAACGCTAAAGAGTTTTTGAAAAGGATCCGCAATTTGCTCTTGACAAAACAAATGCTTTGTGGTATAATCTCATTGCTTCGCGGAATGTTATTTCGTCTTGCGACGAAGATACTCACCTCCCGTGCTTGACAAGCAAGTGTGTCGATCTTCGGGTGGGGTATACAAAGTGGATTCGATGAGCCAAGCTCGCCGAGCCGCATATTTACGGAGAGTTATCGAAGTGGTCATAACGAGGAGGTCTTGAAAATTTGCGGTCGCGCTTTTTCGCAAATGCTCAAAATCCCTTGCTACGCTTGATGTTTTCGCCCTTCCAAGAGTGCAGAAAATTATTCCTTCTAAAACTTTTTCTAAAAAATTCGCAAATCTAAAAACTAAATAGTCTTACACGGAGGGTTATCGAAGTGGTCATAACGAGGCGGTCTTGAAAACCGTTTGCCTTCACGGGCGCGTGAGTTCGAATCTCACACCCTCCGCCACTATGCCCTCATACTTTTGAATAAAAAGTTTGAGGGTATTTACTTATAATTTCTATAGTGTCTTTATTGGTATAATTAAAACAGTATTAATCTAATTTTAGAGTACAGTTTTGACAATAACTATTTATTTTTTAGGAGGTACAAATGTCAGTTTTAAGCGAATATATAGCAAACGCAGAATTTTGCCCTCCAGTACAACTGTTACCATTAATGCATTCTTGTGAATGTTTTGATGCAAGAGATATCATCTCTTCAGATTGTTTAGAAGCTAAATTGTGCAAAGTATTTAAAGAAGACTTATTATATTTCTATTACGGTAAGGCTGCCTATCCCGTTGGCGAAAAACTTGAATCAAACAGAACGGATTATCAGTACGCGCCAGTTTGTTTTATCGTTGATTTTAAAAAAGTACCGATATATAAGGTTTAGAGTGACGACAATTAGGAAGCCGAATTTCTCGTCTGCATATACCAAAGCCAATGAAATATTGGTTTCTTCCCGTGTCATTTCTACCTTTCCTTTTTCGCCAAAAGATTTGGTAAAGGAAAAGTCAGCAATCCCTTGCCGTACTTTTGCAAAGGCAAGAAGTTATGGGGTTGATATCGAGGCCTTCGGAAGCGAATCAGCTATCATTATGGAGTTGGGTGGCAGACGAATCATTTTCTACGATGAGAGCAAGCCATTAACTCACGTAAAGTATTCTATTTTGCACGAACTCGGGCACGATCAAAACGGGCACGATTTGGGTACCACAGATCCAGACACTTATCCTTTTGATTCTGGTGCATACGAAAACGAACTTTACAAAAATTTTCTTCATCGAAGAATGAACATCAAAGAGTTTGAAATTCCAAGTAACATAGAATCAATTCAAAAGTATATAACAACCTTTTTTGGAAATAATCAACAATATATTGATGGACAAGCACTTCCTTTGAATGATACAGGAAATCGATATGTAGATGCATTAATCTCTTTGTTAGCTGTTAGAGGAGGAGAAAAATTCGACGAACGTGCTCATACTATTGAGGTGATATGTAACGAGAGTTTGTGTCTTAAAGATGTCGTTAAATGTATTGTTCTTCCTATAAACTTGTTGAGAGATGAAACTGTATTACAATATTTAAAAGATAATGATATTGAATACATAACCTATAAAGTCAAACCTTTGGTTCATCCTACCAAGTATTACGGAGTAATATCTGAAAAAGTAGAGGAATATATTGTTTCACATAAGGAGGTTTGTTAATTATGCTCAACAAATATAAATTAGTAGGCTTCCTTAACTTGTTTAATATTGTTCCTGATTTTGTTGTTCCAGTTTTTGAATCTAAAGAAAAGTATTATTTTCAAGATGGTGAGCAAGATCGAATAAAAGAATTTATTGAAGCAAAAAAATCTGTAACGGAGCATTTAATACCACTTGATTGCGTAGTAAGTAACGATATATTTGTGGGAAAATACTACGACTCAAATTCCAAACCTATATATGCTTTTCAAACAAAAGATCATGTGATTTGCGGTGAGTCATCTTTTCTGAAACAATTCTTTAAAACCTACACCCCATCTAACGAAATATTAGAAACACAAATAAAAGAGTTTTTACAGGAATTACCACCAGAGTATATTACTTTTCTCCCTAAAGTCACTACTTTTTATGGAACTGGAAGGAGAAAAAAATCCGTTGCTCGTGTTCGCATCATGCCGGGCACAGGTATAATTACAATCAACAAACGAGATATTGACGATTATTTTGGTCTAGAAACTTTAAAATTGATTGTAAATCAGCCGTTCGGAGTAACCGGAACAGAAGGAAAATATGACATAATTGCAAACGTAAACGGTGGCGGTATATCAGGTCAAGCAGGTGCAATCCGTCATGGATTAGCACGTGCTCTTGTGGCGGCAGATGTAGAACACAAACCAGCATTAAAAGCAGCAGGATTTCTAACTCGCGATCCTCGTATGAAAGAAAGAAAAAAATATGGACTTAAAGCGGCTAGAAGGTCTCCACAATTTAGCAAACGATGAGGATTGCCTTTTTGTGTATGATTCAAAGCTATGTTAATTGAGTTTTTTAACGATGTCCCAATGCCACTCCGACTTCTGCGTATTCTTAAACGCCTTATCGGTGGCGAGGTAGTTAATGATGCTCTGTTTTGAGATGTAGTATTTACCCATAATATTCACGGCGTATATGTATTTTCTCTGCACGTACCGAAGGATTGTTCTTCGGTGGTAGCCTGTCAGCTCAGCGACCTCGTCCACGGTGAGTGTGTCGGGTACGGCAGAAAGAAGATCCTCGAGCATTTCTTTGAACCGCGCTCGCTCCTTACCTCGTAGCTTATAATTTGTATCATCAAAATAACCCCCACAGTCCGAGCCCTGCG
>SVTB01000082.1 GCA_015064015.1 Oscillospiraceae bacterium
ATTCTGGACTTTTACTGCGCGGCGGCCAAGCTGGCCATTGAGCTGGACGGGTCACAGCATTTCACGGCAGAAGGAAAAAAGCATGACGAGGCAAGAACAAACTTCTTAATGAGCCAAGGGATCATTGTGCTGCGGTATTCCAATGCGGTTGTTATGCAGAATCTGCAGGGCGTTTGCTCGGAGATCGACCATGTTGTTCGGAAACGGGTTGAGGAGCTTGAGCATAGGAATGATGTCTGACGGAGGGGGCGTGCCGATTTCCGCGTTAGACCTCATCCACCGCGATAAGTGGGCGGTCCCCCTTCCCCAAAGGGGAAGGTCTTCCGTGTCTTGCTTTTCGTTGGATGAAAAAACTATACTCATCAATATGTTTTCGGGTGTAAGACAACCGTAAAGCTTCTGTATAGGACCTTCCCCTTTGGGGAAGGGGGACCGCCCGCTTATCGCGGTGGATGAGGCTTGTATCTACACTTACCAAACGACATTCTATCAGGAGGAATTTGCATGACACCAGCATTTATTTCGGTGTTATTCATTAACATAGCAATTTCATTATTAGGAATATATATGGCGCGCCACGTCCCTCGCTCCGACCACATTGTAAAACCGCATCCGGTAAATCTGATTTCCGGAATTATCTTCGTGATATTTGTGACAGTTGCCGTCGTTGGCTTTTTGATCAAGGATCGCGACCCGGGGGCACTGTTTGCGATGCCATTCACTTTGCTGGGGGTAAGTCTCATTGTTTATTATTATAACTGCCGTACATGGCTTACTGATTCGAGTATTATCCAACGAAATTTCTGGGGACGTAAGCGTGAAATGTCGTATACGGATATTGTAAAGATCGAAGAAGAGGGGATGGAGATCACGATCCATTTCAAAAGCTCTCCAAAGCGGCTTGTGTATCCCAAAAACACGGTAGGCACCGACTATATGTTGGAAACTATACGTTCCCATGTATCCGAAGAACAGTTGAAGGACGATCTTCCCGTTCCGCCCGTGCGCCTCTTTGAAAATTCGGTTTATAATGTTTCGGGGTTCTATGCGATATGGGTTATTCTATATGTGCTGGGCATCGCGTATTTGGTTTTGGGATTTTGGTTTTGGCCGATGATACCCATCGGTTTGGTTTTCATGGCGCTGTTAACGGGGTATATCGTTTTGAGTGTTTACGCTGCCAAACGAGCTCATGCATCTCCCAAATGGGCTAAGGTGGCCAAGCGTTGCTTTAAGAAAGGATATCTGAAGCCGTAACGGATGATTCAAACTGCCGTCATATTTGTTACCTGCAATTTTTTAAAAATTTGCGGGAGGGGAGACCCCTCCCCTACGATCATTTTTTTTAGTCTCTAATACCGAAAGGAGAATACATATGAACTTTGATTTCAAAAACATCGACAAAAAGTACCGTCCCGTGCCCTTCTGGTCATGGAACGAGAAGCTCTCTGTCCCCGAGACCCTGCGTCAGGTGGGGCTCATGGACGACGTGGGCATCGGCGGCTTCTTCATGCACGCCCGCGGCGGCCTGCAGACCGAGTACATGGGCGAGGAGTGGTTTGAAAACGTCACCGCCTGTGTGGAGGATGCCGAAAAGCGCGGTATGCACGCATGGGCCTACGACGAGAACGGCTGGCCCTCGGGTTTCGGCGGCGGCGTGGTCAACGGCAAGGGTCTGAAGTACCAGCAGAAGTACCTCCGTGTCCGCACCTTTACCCCCGACTTGGAGGATCCCAAGGGCGACAATATTATCTGCTGCTTCGAGAACTACTGCTTCTACTACGACGTCAACCCCTTCTATGTGGACACCCTGGACGGGGAAGTGATCGCCGACTTTATCAATGAGATCTACGAGCCTTACTACGCCAAGTACGGATCCAATTTCGACGGCTTCTTCACCGACGAGCCCCAGATCTCCCGTAACGGTATTCCGTGGAGCTTCATCCTCCCCGCCGAATACGAGAAGGCTTACGGCGAGCCTATCTACGATCACCTCATCGAGCTGTTCGTGGCGCGCGGAGACTATCAGACCACCCGTATGCGCTTCTGGAAGCTGGTCACCGAATTGTTCTCCAAGAACTTCATGAAGCAGATCTACGACTGGTGCGTGGCGCATGACCTGGGCTTCACGGGACACATGGTGCTGGAGGAGTCCTTCCACGCCCAGTTGACCTCCAACGGCGCTTGTATGCCTCACTACGAGTACCTCACCATCCCCGGCATGGACTGGCTCTGCCGTCCCATTTTCCATTGTCTGACCATGGCACAGCTTTGCTCCGCCGCCGCACAGACGGGCAAGAAGCAGGTGCTGTCCGAGACCTTTGCTCTCTGCGGTCACAACGTGGGCCACGACGAGCTGAAGCGTAACTACGAGTGGATGATGGTGCGCGGTGTCAACCTCATGTGCCAGCATCTCGAGGGCTACTCCCTGCGCGGTATCCGCAAGCGCGACTATCCTCCGGCCATGTACTGCCAGCAGCCCTGGTGGGCCGACTACAAGGTGTTCAACGATGCCATGAGCCGCATCGGTATGCTTCTCGCCGAAGGTGAGATCAAGGTCAACACCTTGGTCATGCACACCCAGACTTCCGCATGGATCTGCTACGATGACAAGGCAAATGAGAACCTGAACTACTACAATCAAGAGCTCCTGAATGTCATGTCGGCTTTGGACGCCAAGCACGTGCTGTATCACCTTGGCGACGAGATCCTCATGGAGCGTCACGGCCGCGTGGAGGGCAAGGAGCTTATCATCGGCGAGATGCGCTACAACAAGGTCGTCATTCCTCCCCACATCGCCTTCCTGCCCCATACCAACAAGTTGCTTGAAGAGTACAAGGCAAACGGCGGCGTGATCGTCACCGCAGACGAGATTGAGGCCGATCCCATCATCGACAATCCCGCAGTCACCTACATCTTCCGCGAGTTCCCCGCCGAGGGCTTCACCATGCGCTACTTTGTCAACTCCACCGACACCGCGCAGGCCGCTACCTTCACCTGCGGCGGTAAGATCATGGATCCCGCTACGGGCGATCTCCTGCCCTTCGACGGCACTCACGTGTTCCCCAAGTGGGGTAGCTTGGTCATCATTGATGATGGCACCCCTGCCTCCGCACCCGTGGAGAAGCCCGCCATCCCCGCCATCGATCTGGCCGGTGTGTGGAAGGTGATCTCCGCCACCGAGAACGCACTCACTTTGGACACCTGCGACTACTGGTTCGACGGTAAGCTGGAGGAAGAAAACGGCTACATCCTCAACGTTGGCTCCCGCGCTCTGGAGCTGAAGCGCCCCGTGGATATCCGTTGCGCCTTCAAGGTGAACGCCGAGTACGTCCCCGAGACCCTGTATCTTGCCTGCGAAACCCCCGAAATTTTCGATATTACCGTCAACGGAAAATCCGTGGACACTACCAAGGACTGTGGCTTCTTCTGTGACCACTCCTTCAAGAAGCTGGATATTTCGGGTCTCATGCACGAAGGTGAAAATATCATCGAGACCCATGTCCTGTTCACTCAGTCCGACGTAGTCTATGAGAACATGGAGAAGGGCAAGCAGTTTGAAAGCGAGAAGAACAAGCTGACCTATGACATGGAGATTGAGGCCATGTATTTGGTGGGCGACTTTGGCGTGAAGGGTATCGGCACCTTCGAGGAGATCCCCAACAAGGCTTCCTTCTTCGACGGTTCCTTCGCCATCACCAAGCCTGCAAGCGAGATCACCCTCAAAAACATCGAGCGTCAGGGCTACCTCTTCTTCTCGGGCGAGCTTTGCGTGGAGAATACCATCACTCTCTGCGAGGGCGACACTTCCCGTGAGCTGGTCTTTGAGAAGTCTGGTCTTAACGCCATCCGCGTCAACGTCAATGGTACCGATGTGGCCACCGTCATGTGGGCGCCCTACTCGGTGGATCTGACCCCCTACCTCAAGGCGGGCGATAATCAGATCAAGCTGACTCTGGTCAACAACCTCCGCAACCTCCTGGGTCCCCACCACCACGTGGGCGGTGAGCTCTTGGCGGTCGCTCCTCCTCACTTCTACAAAGAGCCCTGCATCTGGAACGGTTATTCGGGTGGATATTTCACCGAGAAATACAGCTTCGTGAATATGAGTCTGGAGAATTAAGAATAGATGGAAATTATTTTAGTGCTTGCTACCTTGCTGCCTTACGTGGCCTGTCTGTGGCTTACTGTGATGCTGCGGATGAAGAAGATATCCATGGTGATGATCATGCCCGCGCTTTTGACCTCATTTACCTTTGGTGCGCTCATTATGGCCTGGATGCTTCTGCCTGATGCGCTTTCGGCCGTCTTTTTGGCTGTCATTGTGGCTAAGGTATGTGCCCATAAGCCGTATCGTTCTGTTAAGCGGTGGGTAAATAGCTATCTTGCCATTAAGTCCTTGTCTGTCATTCTCTTGATGGTGTTGCCCATTATGAGCAACGGTGTGCTTGTTGCAACGCCATCCAAACTTTTGGCATACTCTCTGCCCATTCTTTGGATGATGTGTATCGCTACAGGACTTTTGAAATCCCTGAACGAGAAATCCTCTGTATCCAAGGATGACTCTGTCCCGAAAGCCGAAAAAGTTTCGATGCCTCCGCAGACTTCCGAGGAAATTTCCGAGCTGGATGCGCTTCTGAAATTACTGGAAAAGCAGGATTCTTGAAACTTTACGACCTAAATCGCAAATCCCGTGTGGTGTATGTCGCACGGGATTTTGCTTTTGGCTTCTGCGAAATTTTTTTCAAAGCTATTGAAAATGCGGAGCATCCATGGTATAATAATTTTATCAATAAAATCAGGAGGTATATCCATGTTTATTTCGGATACCATCAAATACATCGGCGTTAATGACCGTGCAATCGACCTGTTTGAGGGTCAGTATATCGTTCCCAATGGAATGTCCTACAATTCCTATGCTGTTTTAGATGATCTGGTGGCCATCATGGACACCGTGGACGTGAATTTTACCCACGAATGGCTGGATAACATTCAGAACACGTTAGGAAACCGTAAACCCAACTTTTTGATCATTCAGCATATGGAGCCTGACCATTCTGCCAATATTGCCAATTTCATGAAGATTTATCCTGAGGCAACCATTGTGGCATCGGCCAAGGCTTTTACCATGATGAAAAACTTTTTCGGGAAGGACTTTTCCGAAAACGGCATGGTGGTGGGAGAAGGAGATACCCTTTGCCTCGGTAAGCATACGCTGACCTTTGTTACCGCGCCCATGGTGCATTGGCCTGAGGTCATCGTCACCTACGACAACTATGATAAGGTGCTGTTCTCGGCTGACGGCTTTGGCAAGTTCGGCGCATGGGATACCGAGGAAGATTGGGCTTGTGAGGCTCGCCGTTACTATATTGGTATCGTGGGCAAGTATGGTTCGCAGGTACAGGCACTTCTCAAGAAGGCCGCAGGATTGGATATTCAAACCATCTGTCCTCTCCACGGCCCTGTGCTCAATGAAAACCTGGACTACTACCTAAACCTTTACAATACGTGGTCTTCCTATCAGCCTGAGGAGGAGGGTATCGTCATCGCTTATACATCCGTCTACGGAAACACCAAGAAGGCTGTATTGAAGCTGGCTGAGCAGTTAAAGGCTAAGGGCTGCCCCAAAGTCGTGGTGAACGATTTGGCTCGCTCGGATATGGCTGAGTGCGTAGAGGATGCTTTCCGCTATTCCAAGCTGGTGCTGGCCACCACCACCTACAATGCCGAAATTTTCCCTTTCATGAGGGAATTTATCAACCACCTCACTGAGCGAAATTTCTCTAACCGCACCGTGGCCTTCATCGAAAATGGCTCTTGGGCGCCCATGGCTACCAAGGTTATGAAGGGTATGCTGGAAAAATGTAAAAATCTGACCTATACCGAAAATACCGTGAAGATTTTGTCTGCGCTGAATGACGAAAGTACAGCACAGCTTAACGCCCTTGGCGATGAGCTCTGCCGTGAGTATATTGCTCAGCAGAGCGATACCGCTAACAAGAGTGATATGACCGCCCTCTTCAAGATCGGCTACGGTCTTTACGTTGTCACCTCCAACGACGGCAAGAAGGATAACGGCTTGATCGTTAACACCGTATCTCAAGTCACCGACACTCCCAACCGCATCGCCGTGACCATCAATAAAGCCAACTACTCCCACCACGTGATCAAGCAGACGGGCAAAATGAACGTCAACTGCCTCACCGTGGACGCGCCCTTCAAAGTATTTGAGGTCTTTGGCTTCCAAAGCGGCCGCAACGTGGACAAGTTTGCCGATTGCGAGCCCCTCCGCTCGGATAATGGCCTGGTCTTCCTGCCCCGACACATCAACGCCTTCATGTCCCTGAAGGTGGAGCAGTACGTGGATCTGGATACCCATGGTATGTTCATCTGCTCCGTCACC
This sequence comes from Oscillospiraceae bacterium, assembly GCA_015064015.1. Taxonomy (GTDB): domain Bacteria; phylum Bacillota; class Clostridia; order Oscillospirales; family CAG-272; genus CAMEON01. The sequence goes on from SVTB01000082.1 coordinate 6,404, forward strand.
GAAGCCCGTGTGATCTCCGACAGAGAAACGATGACGTACGCCTATTATCACAGTAATGTCAAGCCCAAGCCCCAAACCGAAGGCAAGAAGGGCTACGTTTGCAAAATCTGCGGATACGTTTACGAGGGTGAGGAGCTCCCCGAGGATTTCATCTGCCCCTTGTGCAAGCACGGCGCTCAAGATTTTGAACCTATCGCATAATTATCAATTCCCCGAAGGCATACTTCGGGGAATTTTTTGCTTGACGGTGTGAGGATTGACAGATACGCTTTTTCGTGATATAATGTATGTAATCCTAAATATTCGAGGAATTACAATGAAATCATATAAATTGCTATATATCGCTTTTTTGTGTCTCATTTTCATGACGTTGGTAGCTTGTCGGCCCATAGAGACATCCCCCAAGGAATCTGCCCTGCCGATGCCTCAAACCCAAGGGGAATCCCAAACTCCTACCGACGAGCCTTGGGAGGAAACTGAGACGCAAGAGCAGGAAACGATTCCCGCAGAAACTTATAATCCCGAAACAGATCCCCCTGAGACAGATCCCGTCGAAACCCGGCCTCTCATCCCCGAAGAAGATATACATACCGTGAAGCTAACCGTGAAAGGCACGGGCGAGGTTTCCATGACTTCCGCGGAGCTGAAGAAAAATGCAGGCGCGAATAAAACCCGTGTTCGCGTCCTTCCCTCCGTGGGCTATGCCTGTACGGGCGTTCGTATTGGAGATAAGAGCTATGAGGGAAACACGCTTATGCTCTCCGATATTCCCGATGATATGTCAGTCACTGTCCTGGTGGACTACGCTACCTTTGAGCTGCCCATCGTTCATATATCGGTAGACGGACAAAAGATCGTCTCCAAAACCGAATATATACCCATGCGTTTTACCATGGAAAACACCGAGCGATTGTTTTTGGATATACCCGGCGGCATTCGTTTGCGCGGCAACTCTACGGCAGATCAGATCAAAAAGCCTTACCGTATCAAGTTTGAGCAAAAGCAGGCGTTGTTTGGCCTGGAAAAAGAAAAGAGCTGGGTGCTGTTGGCAGAATTTTTGGATCCCTCTTGCCTGCACAATTATGCAGCCATGTATTTGGGAGCAGCCTCGGATGAGCTGGCATTTACGCCCACCATTCATCATGTCAATCTCTACCTCGACGGTGCCTATATGGGATTGTATTCTCTTTGCGAGCAGGTAGAAGAAGAACGCTTGGGATTGGAGCAGGCCATAACGCCTCAAATGCAGGATCTTATGGATTTCAGCTTCCTTGTGCGTATGGATGAGCGCGCACCCGAAGAAGACGAGCCATACTTCTACGTGGCTTCGGTCGGACGGTATTTTCAGTTGAAATACCCCGCACCGGAGGACTTTTCCAGCCAACGGCAATTCAGAAAATTCATGCTCCAGCTGGAGGCCTATTATAACGACATGGCTGATGCGTTCAAATACGCAGATAACGGGTGGATCAAAAGCAACATTCACATAGGCGGTCTGATCGATCATTTGATCATTGATCAGATCATGGGCGAAAAGGATCACGTTTGGAAATCTTTTTACAGTTATCACGATGCCGAGGATGAAAAGATCAAAGGAAAGCTTTCTTTTGGCCCCATTTGGGATTATGACTACAGCCTGTTTGTCCCTTGGACCAATCGTCCCAATCAGCACTACGAGGTAGATATGTCGGTGACTTTGAGCAACTTCTTTTATAAGGGGCTCATGAAGAGCCGCTATCAAGTCAAAGTTGAGTCACGGTATCAGGATCATTATGCCCGTCAACTGGAAGCGCTTATCCAACATCTGCACGTCTACCGTGACAGCATTAAGGAATCTCTTGCCTTGAACCAGGAGCGGTGGTACTATTTCATTGACCCTGATCTGACAGAGGACAATTTCGATTTTTTGATCAGATTTTTGGAGGGAAGATTACAGGTCTTGGAAAAAGCCTGGGGATAATTCATGGATGCCGCGTTTTTTGACCAACACGGCAAAGGAGGATACGATGACACCTAAAAATATAATAGATGCATCTACGCTTACCTTGTTTTGCAACACCAACGAGGCAGTGCTGACCCTGCCCGTCCGAGGCTTTATATTGGAATTTCCCGGATTGGGTGGAGGCTCCTGCATGGGCGGGAATTTGGATTTTTCGGAGTACCGTTACGGCTACGCCGAAGAAATGGGCAGAGAGGGAATTCTTGTCGCCTATGCGTTTTCCGGCCCTTGGAGCTGGATGAATCCTGCTGCTGTGCGCTATTGTGAGCTTTTGGCTGAGGCTATCCGAGAGAAATATCACCTCTCTGAAGATACGCCTTGGGTGGTTACGGGTGGCAGTATGGGCGGCTTGGGTGCTCTCATCTTTTCGGCGGATGCACAGCGCAAGCCCTCGGCCTGTGTGGCTGTATGTCCTTGTGTGGATACCCTTTCCTGTTGTGAGCTCCGTCCGGATTTCTATCGCACGGTGGTCAGCTCGGTGGCAGGAGTGGGAGAAAGTATAGAAGCCGCGATGAAAGCCGTATCTCCGGCGTATAGGCTCGATGATATGCCCTATATTCCATATTTTTTGGTCAACGATTGTGCCGATGATATCATTCCCGCTTCACAGATGGATGCCTATGTAGAAAAAATGCGTGCTCTGGGGCATGAGGTGGATTATGACCGTCTGGAGGGATGCCACCACGGGGAAATCACTCCCGAGGCTTGGGCTCATATCCTGGCTTTTTTCAAAAAGCATCTTCATATCATTTGATTTGAAATTTCATAAAAAAACAGCCCGCTTTTCCATGACCGGAGAGGCGGGCTGCTTACATATGTTCGTTTTTTCATTCTTCCTCATCGGGATGTGCTTCGGCACATTCGATCATGCGGGCGATGGCTTGACGGAATCTGGGATCTGCGCGCAGAGCAGACCATGCGGGATTGCTCATGCCGCCCAGCAGGCGGGCACATTTAGACATACCGCGTGCTTCTGTATCTTCGGATTTGTCATAGGTCAGGTGTTTAATGATGACAGAGGTATAAGCGGCCTTATCGGGACGTTCGTCGCAGATGATGGCGGCGTTAGCCATTTTTTCAATGCAATCCAAGGCCTTGGTCTTATCCGAAGGTTTGCTCGACGAAAGGTGGAGCAGTGCCATTTGACGATAAGCGTTGGCCAAACGGTCTGCGTAGAAGTAGGGGGTATCTTCAAAAACCAATTCAAACAGAGCTACGCTCTTCTCTAAAATGGCGATTTTTTCCTCGCGGCTGTAGGTGTCTCCCGAGATGGCAGGAACGCAGGCTAGATTATACAGATGCCACCAAATATTATCGGCAAAAAGAATGAGATTCTTTTGTGCTTGAGTAAAGGCAACGTCTCCCGTGAGGATGGTAGCCTTAATAATCTCGCGGCTGTAGCTCATGCTGTGGAGCTGTTCGGCGATGTGCAGGGCCTCGGCGTTGTTGTCCATTTGATGGGCGTATATGTCACACAAGGTTTTTTTGGTGCGATCTCTCAGTCCGTCATCCGTGCAATCTGACAGAATGTGGCGGCAGAAGGACACAGCCTCGTCCAAAGCGGCGACGATTGCTTCACGAATTTGGGGAGAATCGCCCTTTTCCATCAATGCTTCGGCGTAGAGGGACAGAACCTCTGCCATCTCCATCTGCAAACGGTAGCTGGAGGGTATTTCAGCCAAGGCTGTGCGAAGCACCTCCATCGCATCGGTCAATTTTTCGCGGTCCAAGAGCCGTTCAGTTTCTTCTAAATATTCGTCTACCTTTTGCTCTTTGCGGGCATTGGTATAACAAAGCAGATCGTCCATGGTGACGCTGAAATAGTCAGCAATGAGGGGCAGGGAATTCATATCGGGATAGCAAACGCCGGATTCCCAGCGGGAGACAGCCTGAGGGGTGACTCCCAAATGATCTGCCAGCATATCTTGTGTCACGTCGTTTTGACGGCGCAAAAGACGGATCTTGGCACCGATTTTAATTCTTACGTCCTGATTTTTCATAAAAATCTCCATTCTGCCGTCGGCGGCACAAATACATTTTGAAATACACCCGTGCCGTCAGGCCAAGTGGTTTGGGACTCATTTTGGGGGTGAATTTGTGCGTGATACAGTATCCTTGGGCGTAGGATCACTGAACTTTTACGCTATCTCCTTGGAAGATGTAATTCTTATAGTTTATTATAGCAAAACACGTGAGAAAAGTCAATAGATTGTAGAAAATCCGAGAAAGTTTTAACGTATAGTTGAAGGGAAGGGTAAACTGTTGTTTATCAGGGGCTTTGCCCCTGAACCCCACCAATGAACCTCGCGTTGCAAGCAACGCTTGAAAAAAGGTTCTTGGAACTCTAAAAACTTTCATCAATATGAATTTGTTTTAAGAGTTTTTGA
>SVTB01000083.1 GCA_015064015.1 Oscillospiraceae bacterium
TGACGGATCAGCACAACGATACCACACATATTGGGAGATGCCATACTGGTACCGCTCAGCTCCTCGTAGCCGCCGCCGGGGATGGCAGAGAGAATGTTACCGCCGTGAGCGGTAATCTCAGGCTTGAGCTTCAGGTCGGGAGTGGGACCCCAGCTGGAGAAGTCGCTCATAAAGGGACCCGCTTTATTGGAGAAGTCAATCACAATGGTTCCCTTCTCTTGTGCGGCCATAACGTCACCGTCATCCTTACCGATAGAGATCACGGGAATTTTTAAATTGTTACCGACGGTCATCTTGATGTCACCGAAGACATTGTTATAGACGATCACGCCTGCAGCGCCTGCCTCATAGGCAAACTGTACTTTTTCCTCAAAGGAAATTTCTCCTCTGCGTACCAGAGCGAGTTTTCCTGCCACATCCACGCCCGAGTAGTTGATGGCCATACCCACACCGGAGATGGTCACATATTCCAGCTCGGCCTTGGGAGAGGATTCATTAACACCCAGCATATCGAAGAAGTCGTACTCCTTGGCGCTGTTGTTCACCGCCTCGTAGAAGAACACAACGCGGTCACCGTTGACCTTCATGTACTTGTCCTTCTTACCGTTGATGGAAGCCACGGATAGGGAGGCATGGTAAGTACTGGGGGAACCAACTGTTGCAGAGTCGGGATTGCTGGTCTTATTGGTGTTACTCTCCTCGCCGCCAAAACCGCTACTGTAGTCATTGCTTGCGGCTACGATAAGAGAAATACCTGCTTTCTCGATGTTATCATAAAGCTCATTTTTGTAGGCATCGTCCACCTCGCGGGTAAAGCCGCAGGAGATACCCAAGCTCATGTTGATGGCGTCCACGCCGAGGACGATGGAATCCTCCAGAGCCGCCAGAATGTCGCCATCCTTACCGCCGCTCTTGGACTCATCGCTGAACACCTTCATGATGGCAAACTGGGCATCCAAAGCCACACCGGTAATGCGATCATCCTTACCGCCGATAACACCCGCTACATGGGTACCGTGAGAGTTGGAGGTAGGCATAATGTCGGGATCGCGGTCAGCATAGTCATAACCAAAAGCAATCTTGTTTTTGGTCAAATTACCGTAATACACCTCACGCACTTCCAGACTGTTATCGTAACTGTAAGCCACGGTGCCGGGAAGGAGAGCGGCAATATCGTCTCTGTTATAGAGAGGAGATACCACATCATGGGTGGTGAAGGCTGAGTGGGCGTAATCACAACCCGTATCGAGAATGGCTACGAGTGTTCCTTTACCCGTATAGCTGATGTCGCCTTTGTTGAAGATACCCGTATCGTGTACATACACGGGGTTCTCCACAGCCACGGCAGGCTCGTAGGTATTGGAGAGGATCACACGGGAAATCCCGGCATGGTTGCAGAGCGCCTCGATGTTCTCATATGTCGTTCTGACGTAAGCACCGTCCATGATGTTGACGTACTGATGCTTTACGTCGGAGATCAGCCCTTCGGCCTCCAACGTCGCCAAAACATTATTTTGGTTGGTCTTCAGCTTATCGGCCAAGGTCAAAGCTGTCTGAGACTCACGGTACTCCTCCAAGCTTTGGCTCGCGGAGGCTTGGGTGTTGGTATAGGAGGTCACGATAGAATCCTCAGAGAAAGCCAAAATGACTTCCACCTCACCCGTTAGCTGATAATCTTCAATACGCTTGACCAAGTCTTTGTTGATGGAGGCCAAAATGTCCTTTTTCAAAAGCTCAATGGTCTCTTTGTCGTTGAAGCTGTCCACGGAGGTTTGCGGACGGTTTCCTTCCCCTTGGCCGGGGAAGAGAGGCTTCAATAATTCGCCTGCAGCTGCGCAAGGAATGAGCAGAACTTGCAGAATCATCGCCACAGTCAAAATGGCGGCGCAGAGCCTAATAGCGGCCATGCGAATGAAATGTTGGGGGGCTGTTCGCTTGTTTTGCATTTCGATTCTTCCTTAAAGTAAAATTCCGGTTTTGATCAAAAAGTCCGTATCCGACAGTTTTCCGTTTTGAGCATTTATGCAACGAATTATCTCTCTATAAGCCGCGTCAAAAAATGTCTTTTTGTGACATTTGTTTCGTTTTTTCTTAGCAAAACGCAAAACTATCCATGATACAATAATTATTTTTTATTATATCATAAAATCCTTTTTTTTGCAATAGTTTTCTTTGATTTTTACGGATAAAAATGTTTCATTTTTCCAAATGGTAAATGCAACCTTCAAAACATAAAATTGCATTTCGCTCCATTCTTTGCCACAAAAAGCAAAACAGGAGCATTCACGAGGAATGCTCCTGTTTTTTGGTGACCCATCGGAGAGTCGAACTCCGGACACCATGATTAAAAGTCATGTGCTCTGCCATCTGAGCTAATGGGTCTTATTTTGTCCCGTACATTTTCGTATTATATCATATCTCTAAGAATTTGTCAATAGCTTTTTTGAAAATTTATCCTAAATGCGTTCCGAGCCGTCCTTCATTTTTCTCGACGTTCCGACAAAACACAGAGAATTTTCGCGCATCTTGTCAACAAGGCATCCTGCCGCGCATATCCTGTGAATGGGTAGGTTCTTCCCTGCCTCATGAAAAAAGGAGGTACATTCATATGGGTGAAAACAGATTTTCCTGTGGCTCTCCTTTGTCGGCACACGGTTGCGGCAAGGATGGCCCCCGCGATACGTTCTGCGTCGAGACAAATCGCATCCTTGATTCCTGCCGAGACAGAGATTGCTATGAAAACGTCAAGGTTTTCCTGACCGATCTGGGTCAGGAGATCATTGATCATACCACTCAGGTACGGGTTAAGGAGGTTTGCATCGCTTGGACGTATATCGGTATTGATCCCGTTCAATTCAACCGCGGTTTTTACAGCGTCACCATCCGTTACTACATCAAGCTGATCTTTGAGGGGTGCATCTGCCCCGGGCGCAGTCAAGAATTTGACGGTATCGCCGTTATTGAAAAGCAGGTAGTTCTGTGGGGTGGCGAAAGCAACGTCAGCATCTTCCGAAGTAGCGGCGATGGCTCCGCCTTCTGCGCCGAGCCCGAACCTTGCTACAAGGAGCGTACCGTTCCTACCGCCGTAGTGGAGGTCGTCGAGCCTATCGTGTTGGGCGTTCGCGTGTTGGAGCCCGCTTGTGAAGTCACTTGTTGCTGTTGCTGCTGTGCCTGCGACGTTCCCACGCCCATCGCGGCTTGCCTGTCCGCTCCCTTGTGTACTGAACGGGGAAACGGCGACGGCCAAAGCGAACACCGTACTTTAGTCGTTTCTTTGGGAATTTTCTCACTGGTGCGGCTGATTCGTCCCGCGCAATATTTGATCAACGCCAGCGAATTCATCATTCCCGACAAGGAATGTGTATCCGCCACGCCCGGGGATCCTTGCGAGCTTTTCCGCTCCATGGCCTTCCCCATCACCGAGTTTGCCCCGCCTCCCATGCCCTTAACCCCCATGGATCGCATCAAGGGCGGTTGCGGTTGCAGCAAGGACTGATATTCGCGAAAAAGCCTCTGTCACGGCAGAGGCTTTTGATATGTTTTGTATCATTTACGAGCGGTAAATTCTATAGGGCGCAACGGTGGCTTCATAGTTCTTGGCGGCATCCAAAGATTTATGCCATAATTCTTCGGGATCATAATCTTCGGCAAGCACATCCTGTCCTACCCGCAGGGCAAGCCCCTCGCGGCGGATGATAAATTCGGGATATCTCTTGAAATGCTTGAACATATGCAACATGGTACGGAAAGGCTGATAGGCATCTCTGTCGGTGATATGAAGTTCTACGCCATGGCAAATCTCTCCCGCGTGCTTATTGAACATGGGGGTAAAGTCCATCCGACGGAACACGACCCCGGGCAAGCCAAGGGAATTCATTTCCTTCCACAGGAGATCGCCATCCACGAAGGGGGCACCCAAATAATCAAAGGGCCGCGTGGTACCCCGTCCTTCCGATAGATTGGTCGCTTCATACACGCAGCCACCAATGTAATTGATAGCTGTGTTCACTGAGGGAATATTTGGGGAAGGATTCACAAATAACAGGTCGGTTTCGTCATAATACATTTCCGGCTTCCATCCAAGGCAAGAAAGAACTATCAGATCACAGCCGATCCCCCGTTCGGTATTAACGTAGCGAGCATATTCTCCTACGGTCAAGCCATAGCGGGTAGGTATCGCGTATTCCCCGATGAAAGAGGAAAAACGGCTTTCGTCCAGTATCAATCCCTCCGCGCGAGTATTTCCGATGGGATTGGGACGATCCAATACAAGCAAGGTCTTGCCTGCATTAGCACAGGCACGCATCAGCTGGGTCAGATTGCAGAGATAGGTATAAAAACGCGCACCGACATCCTGAATATCATAAACCGCGATATCCACCTCGGATATCAACTCCGCCAAGCGGGGATGACCTTTGGAGGTGAGATTATAGAGTCCTGCTCCGCTTGCACCGTGAACAGCTCCGTCCTCTTCTCCGAATTTTCCGTCCTGCATAGCCGAAGAAAGACCATGCTCGGGGGCAAATATCAAGCGAAGATCCGCCATTTCCCGGATAATCTGATACGAGGGAAGACCCTGCTTATTCACCCCCGAGGCGGCCGTCAGCAACGCCACTCGTTTACCTTCAAGTAATGCTTTCAAATCATAAAAACGGTCAATACCGCACAATACCGAATGTTTCATCGTGCTTCCCTTTCGTTAGGTGAAGATGGTATATCAAAGCAAGGGGAGAGCTCCCCCCTTGGATTAGGTAGAGCTCTCCTCGGATGCTTCAGCCAAAAGATTCATTTCTTTTTTGTCGAAAGAGGAAACCACCAACACCATGCAAATATAGCACAGGGCGGCTACAACCAGCTGCACCGCAATATCAGTGATCAGGAAAGCAATATCCTCAATTTGATGGGCCATCACAATTTCTGTCAGTCGCGTCACAGCCAAAGTGAACACGCGGGCAACAAAATATATGATAGCGTAGAAGAAAGCCGTCTTTTGAAGAGGATTTTTGAAGGACAAAAGCTTCACCATGGGAAACGCCAGTGCCCGTTCGGTGGCAGGCTGAATCTCATTCAAAAGGATCGCTTCATGGAACTTTCTTTTTTTGCTGCGAATGATCATATAAGCCATGAAAATCAGCAGGGCATACTGAAAAATCTCCATAAAAAAGTTGGGCAGTATCAGGGGAAGATCATCCTCAAAGAAAATCGAGGGAGAGGGAATCTTGCCTTCATCAATGCAGCTCATGATAAAGTTAAGGCTATACTTGAGAACCACCATAAGCCCGGCTGTTATCCAAACAGGAGCAGATTGCTTCACGCCGCCTCTCCAAACTGCAAACAGTAAAACGCCGTAGGTAACAAAGACCACACATAATTCGGTCAGATCCGTGGCAAAGGATAAAAGGTCGGTTATGAACAACTGACTATACGAAACATTGGCGCTCAGTACATAAAAAAGCGGTGCAAATACAATGCAGTGCAATCCGTATCCGATCGCGGATACAAGGATGAGAAAGTTACGCACCTTTTTCATAATATGAGACGTATGGTCAAGATAGATTTGGTTTTGGTTTTTATCCATAAGTAACATCCTCGTTAAATTTAAGAATGGTATGTCTGTAAAAAAGCAGATTTGAAACCGTCAAAGGCAGTTGGTCGATCAATGGTTTTAAAACCGCCCAACGCTTCTGCCAACGCGCCGAATACGGGAGGGACATCGGTAATCATCATGGTGATGCGAGGAGAAATATCCGCCTTCAAAAAGCCTTGAATTCGCGTCATCCAAGTAGGTTCCTTGGTGCACAGGCTCCCTCCTAAGATCACGGGTAAAGCATCACATTCGGGGAGCTTTTCCACGGCGGCTGTCAAACAGGCGGCCAGCGCCGCAGCATTTTCATTCAAAATTTTATTGGCAATCTTGTCCCCTTTTTCGGCCAAGCGGAATACTACAGGTGCGCAAGAAGCAATGTAGGCTTTTCCCTTTTCATAGATGGCAGGAAGGATATCCCATGGAGATCCGCCCAGATGGGCTGTCACAGCTTGGGACAGGGGAGTATGTATTTCGGCATCTGCACGTCCGTCATGAGCCTTCAGCACAGCTTCCAAGGCCATTCGACCCACATCGTAACCACTTCCGGCTGAATCAAGAAGGTATCCCCATCCGCCCACGCGATCCAATTCATTTCCACGGCGAAGGAAACAAACGCTTCCCGTTCCGCTGATAAGGCACGCACCTTCTCCCGTTGGAGACATCGTGGACAAAAGATTGATCACGTCAGAATGGACTTCTACATGAACCGCGCCCCCAAACCGTTCCGACAGCGCTTGGGTCATTACATCCCGCTTGGACCAAGCCCCGGAAACGCCCGCAAAAATACATACGGGCGATGCAAACGTCACTCCGGCTGATATCATGAGATCGCGGGTCAACAAAGACAATAGCTCCATAGCCTCGGCCTCTCCCACATCATTGGGATTAGAGGAGCCATATGTTTGAGCTGACAGCACCCGCCCCGAAATATCGGTCAGTATCCCTTCCGTTTTGGTGCCGCCACCGTCTATGCCAATGCAAAAGCCCTCAAATGACGCCATACGTTTCTCCTTTGACAAGTAAGGGAGGGATTCACAATCGCTCAGGTGCGCTGATAGCGAACAAACGGTGAGTCCCTCCTGAAATCATTGGTTATCTAAATCAAATCACGGCGGCTTTCATGCAAGCAACCGATTTTCAGCGGCAAACCGCTTGTGCTAAAAGATTTTGCGTTTTCTTCATGATCAGGCTACTTCGCTCCTTCAGGCTTGCACAAACCCTGATAAAGGGTTCGTATCCTTCCGGCGCATTTCCGTGCAAATCGCTACCCAGCGCCACAATATGCCCTTCATCTATCCAACGGAGCAAATGCTTTGGCTTCAGGAAACGATTCAGCGACACGGCATTGAGTTGCGCGGAAAAACCCATATCAAACAAGGTGTTCACCAATTTGGGCGTATATCTATCCACATGGGCAAACACAGGGGTAATCCCACGCTGAGCAATATTTTCCACCGTCTGATACAGCCGTCTCGTCCATGCACCGTCCGAAAACGGCATTTCCAGCAATATCAGGTTGGTACCTTCCAAGCAAAGTGTTTCCAACCCATCCATTTGGTCTAACCCCTCGCAAATCAGCACCTCAGCCCCCAAAATAATCTTAGGGCGAAGCATATCTCCGCACACCTCCAAGAGGCGCATGAAAGAAGATTCTCTTGCTTCCAAGAATTTATCCACCAATATGTCCTGGGGATAGAAATGCGACGTAGCACACACGGTATCCACTCCTGCTTTCCGCATAAGCTCAAGCTGTCCCAGCGATATCTGAGAGCCCCGTGAGCCATGATCCAGGCGCGGCAGGATATGTGTATGAAAATCAATGATCTCCATAAGATTAAGCTTTCGGCTTGCGCTGGCTGTTGGGCTTTTGACTCTCTTTGACGGCGGGTGACTCCGTATGGGCCTTTTCGGGATTTCGTTCGCTCATCTCTTCCTCGCTATATCCATAGCGGTAATCAATATCGCGGCGATGATAGCCGTAAGATACAGACTTATCATACTTGCCATACTTATTTCCGATCTTGCCGTCTTTGCCGTAGCCGTAATACTTGTTTTTGTAGTAATCGCCGGACTTAATATCCACATCGTTCAGAATAAAGCCAATCATGGAAGAGCCCAAACTTTCAAGAGTTTCCAACGCCAAGCCAATCAGGCGGCGATCAGAATATGCGGCACGGACAACGAAGGAATAGCCGGTCACAACATCGCTGATAACGCCCGCGTCAGACACCTCGCAAATAGGCGGCAGATCAATGAAGATCACATCATAATTCTTTTTGGCTTCCTCAATAAAGCTACGAAGCTTAGCCGAAGCCAAAAGCTCAGCGGGGTTAGGAGGAATGCGGCCACTGGTTACCACATCCAAATTATTGATTCCGGAGGAGCGGATGGCTTCTGCATCATTTTTGCAAACGCCTGCCAAAATTTCACTCAGGCCATAGGATTTGGGGTCTAAATTAAAGACACGATGCTGGACAGGGCAACGAAGATCGCCGTCCAACAAAAGAACACGCTTGCCCATTTCCGCAAAAGAAATAGCGGTATTGGCAACCAGAGTGGATTTACCCGCACCAACGTAAGCGGAGGTAATACCAAAAACGGCACAATCCTCGCCTTTGGTGGTATAACACAAATTGGTACGAAGCAGCTTGAAGGCTTCGGCAATCGCAAAGGGAGTTTCTTTGGACAGAAGGCGTCCGGTATAGTCGCGGTCGACAGAAGGAACACCCGAATCGTCGTCAAAATCCTTAGAAGAAGCCTCCTTTTTGCCGCGCTTCTTTTTTCCGTTTCCGTCGTTTGCATTATTCCAAGTGGGGATCTGTCCAATGACGGGAAGCGTAAAATACGCCTTCAGGTCCTCCTCGGTATAAACGGTATTATCAAAGAAGGCGCGCAGGAAAGCCACGGTAAAGACCAATGCCACGCCCAAAACAAAGCCGATAAGCGCAAACACCACAAGACCTCTGCCCGAAGGAATCATATCCAACTTGGCCGTATCCAAGCACTTGGCAACGCTCTCATAGCCTTCGCCTCCGACCTCGGTTTTGATACCAACGCAGTAATCCAAACGGCCGGGAATCACCTTCACCAGTGCATCGGCCACTTCATAGGCAATTTTCTGGTCAGGATGTGTCACCTCGACGCGAAGAATTTGCGCATTCACAGTCACCGAAATCATAGCGCGGATATCATCGGTGTTATATTCCAGATATTTATCGCCAAACTGATCCTGATCGTGAAGATACATATCCAAGGCCATATCAATGACCATATTGCTCTTGATAACCTGGGTAAAGGTTTCCGCCAAATCTCTTGCGGCAGCCGTGGATCCGGGGGCGACGATGCTTTCTCCGTCACTGGAACGAGTGGTAACCGCGTTGATATAAAAGGTGCCACTGGAGGTGTAAGTAGGGGTCGTGGTAAAATACTTTAGTCCCCCCGCCAGACCGGCGCACAAAAAACCGACGATCAATATATGTATAAAAGAGGTTTTGAAGATCTTTAACAGGAACCCTATATCGACTTGTTCAGTTGTTTTTTCGTTCGTACGATATGTATCCATCATATTGTTCCTTTCTTTACAAAGTTAGCTTGCCGTGAAAAAACATTCACCAATATATTATACACCCTTCAAATGTATTTGTCAATAGGAAGCCTCCAAAAACTATTCCCACAATAAGGAAAAGAACGCCGCGCTGTCGCGCGGCGTTCGAAATTGCCCCAAATATCAATTATTTATTGGTGAGCTTGGCGATCTCCTCAGCGAAGTTTTCTTCTCTCTTCTGAATGCCCTCGCCCTTCTCGAAACGGAAGAACTCAACGACCTCGATCTTGCCACCCAGCTCCTTAGCGGTCTTCTGGATGTAAGCACCAACCTTCATGTCGTCTTCCTTAACGTAGCCCATGTCAACGAGGCAGTTACCCTCGTAGAACTTGCCGAGCTTACCCATGATGATACCCTCAAGCACCTTCTCGGGCTTGTTTGCCATCTTGGGATCGTTTGCCAGCTGAGCCTTGATGATTTCCTTCTCGGACTCGATCACGGAAGCGGGAACCTGCTCACGGCAGAGATAGGGGGTGGGGTAAGCACCGATCTGCAGAGCGATGTTCTTTGCGAACTCAGCAAAGCCATCCTTGTCAGCACAATCAGTATCAAACTTAGCGATAACACCGATGGAGCCTGCGCCGTGGATATAGGTAGCGGTCTCGCCCTCTACCAGCACGAAGCGGCGGATATCCAGCTTCTCACCGATGACGAAGATCTGCTCCTTGAGCTTCTCTTCAACGGTCATGGTGCCGTCGATATACTTGCCGGCCATCAACTCAGCCACATTAGCGGGCTTGGTTGCCAGGATGGTCTTCAGGAGGTTCTTTACGAACTCCTTGAAAGACTCGTTCTTAGCAACGAAGTCGGTCTCAGAGTTAACCTCGATCATAGCGGTCAGATTGCCTTCCTTCATGATGTCAACGACACCGTCAGCAGCAATACGGGTTGCGCCCTTAGCCTCAGCCTTGAGAGCGCCCTTTTCACGGAGGATCTTGATAGCGGCCTCAAAGTCGCCGTCAGCCTCAACGAGAGCCTTTTTACAATCCATCATACCGATACCGGTCTGTCTGCGCAGCTCGGCAACGTCTTTTGCAGTAATATTTGCCATTGTTTTATTCCCCTTTATTTTATTTAGCAGTGTTCGGGTCAGCTGAATTATTCAGCAGCCTCTTCGGTAGCCTCTACAGACTCACCCTCAGCGGTGAGCTGCTCGCCCTGACGGCCCTCGATGATGGCATCAGCCATAACGGAGGAGATCAGCTTGATGGCGCGGATAGCGTCATCATTACCGGGGATAACGTAGTCAGCGTCGTCGGGATCGCAGTTGGTATCAACGATAGCAATCACGGGGATACCCAGCTTCTTAGCTTCCAGAACAGCGATGTGCTCCTTGTGAGGGTCAACGATGAAGATAGCGTCAGGCAGTCTCTCCATGGTCTTGATACCGCCAAGGCTCTTCTCGAGATCGAACATTTCCTTCTGCAGACCTGCAACTTCCTTCTTGGTCAGAAGATTGAAGGTGCCGTCCTCCTGCATCTTGTTCAGGGTGTTCAGACGGTTGATGGAGCGCTTGATGGTCTTGAAGTTGGTCATCATACCGCCGGGCCAACGAACGTTCACATAGTACATACCGCAACGCTCAGCC